>NZ_JBFBBE010000035.1:0-87226 GCF_040682555.1 Streptomyces sp. NPDC051172 | reverse complement strand
TACCAGCGGTCCCGTTCGTCATTCACCGCAGGGCCAGCACGCCCACCCGCGCCTGGACAGCGCCCCAGCCAGCCTTAACTTCCCGGCCTTGCGGCTTGTCCGGTGGCACCGGGAGCGGCTTTCCCCGGGCGCCGGAAGGCGGCTTGTCCGGTGGCACCGGGAGCGGCTTTCCCGAGGGGCGCGAGTTGCGGCCTCTCCGGTGGCGCCGGGAGCGGCTTTCCCGAGGGGCGCCGGCAGTGGCTTTCAGGGGCGCGGGGAACTGCGCGACCAGCCACGACGCACCCGCACGCACACGCACACCCGCACGCACACCCGCACCCGCCCAACAACCTCCCCCGCCCTACCCCCGCCGCGCCCGACGGGACACCACGGCCTGCAACACCCGCCGCCCCTCGATCGACACCTCCAGCGCACGGCGCAGCCCACCCACCCCATGCCCGGCAAGCAACTCGAGTACGGCGACCTGTCGCCGCAACTCCGCAGCGACGAGCGGTGACATCCCCTCCGTACGCCCCTCCCGCCGAGAGTCGACCGAGGACGCCTCGTCCTCCAGCGGATCCAGCATCCGATGAATCTGCAGCGCAGCGACCGAGCACGCATCCGCCCACACCCGCACCTGCGCCCCGGACCGCTCCACCGGCGCAGCCGCCAGCATCCGGCGGGCCAGCAGCGCCGCCTCGCCCTCGCCCGGCTCCTCGGCGCCGCCGAGCTTCTCGCGCGCATGCTGCAGCCGCTCGCCCCAGTCACCGACGTCACCGGAGTCCGCGAGGCTGGCCCACAGCGGCCGCAGGATCTCGTCGTCACCGCCCAGCAGCGGCACACACCGATCCAAACAAGCCAACCCGCTGGCGGCCAGTCCGCGGTCGTCGGCCTGAGCGATCAGTTCCACCAGGCTCATCCACGCCTCCTTCTGCGGGTCCCGTACCGGGCCCAGCAGGGCTCTTCCCTTACGGAGCCCGCACTTCCCCTTACTGCGTGCGACGGCCCGGGAGTGTCACAGCGGTACCACACCGAGCCGGTCGAGCAACTGGAAAAAGAGGTTTTCGGCCAACGGATCGGCGTCGGCGGTCAGAACGTCCAGCAACGGCCCGGTGTCCACGTCCTGCCCCGCCTCGGCGGCCCAGGCGACCGCCCGGTCGGCCGCGTCCCGCGGCTCCAGGAAATAGTCCTCGATCGTGAGCCCCTCGCTCGTGGCGCCGAGGTACCCCGCCATCGCGGCCCGCGCGAGACAGGTGGTCCACGCCCCGCTCTCGGGCGCCGCCGCCTCCACCACGACCGAGGCGCTGTCCATGACGTATCCGAAGAGCGCGGGCGCCCCGGTCTCGGCGGCCAGGACGTTCATGTTCCCGACCTCGCCGTCCCCGCTCGGGTACTCCCAGACCTGCCAGCCACCGGCCGCCGACGACCGCTGCAGCATGCCCTTCGCCCCGGCGAGCGCATCGAGCTCGGCGAGCGGCCGCTCGCTGCGGCCCACGACGAAATACCCCCAGTAGCCCATCCCGGCCCCCCACGGCTGTGTCACCTTCGGCTCGCGCCGAATACACCACAGTCGTACGACAGTTCGCAGCCGTATGGGCCAAGAAGGCCGGGGCCCGCCGGGCGCGCTCAGCCCAGCCGACCGGCCAGTGCCTTGAACTGTGTCCACGACAGCCCCGGCTGCCCCGGATCCCACAGCTTCTGCACCGTCGCCCGCAGCGGCATCCGGATCCCGGCCGCGACCTGGTCCTGCGTCTGGGAGTTCGACAGGTCGCACCACACGGCGAAGGACCCGCCGAGAATCTGCCCGTCGTACTGCGCCGGGACCGCCTGCGTGCCCCGCACGACGCGCGGCGTCCACTGCTCGTAGATCCGCTGTCCGGTCGGGTAGACGAAGTTGTTGGGCTGCCCGAGGACGTAGTACAGGAACTCGTCGTTGTAGTTGATCAGCTTCCGTCCGGCACTCAGATACTCCACCGGCTGCCGCGCGCCGAACTCCTTGCCCGTCCAGTACGCGACCTGCAGATCCTTCGCGGGCTGCACGGACGTCCCGCGGAAGAACCCGTCGTTCCACACCCGCATGGTCCGGCCGTGGGCCCGGATCGTGGCGGCCCGGTCGTTGAGCCACCCCGTGGTCAGATCGGAGACGGTGCCACCGGACCCGTACTTGTTCACCGCGGCGGCGGCCAGCTGCGGATAGGAGGCGGCCGGGTTGGACACCATCAGCGCCAGGTACTCGTCACCGCCGAGATTCCACTGGTTGCCGGGGAAAAGGCCGGCGTACTCGTTGAGCAGATCGTCGACGATCTTGGCGGCGGCCGGCTTGGAGATGTCGACGGCCCCCTTCGCCGCCACGCCCTGCGCATTGCGCAGCTGCAGATCGGGGTGGGCGGCGATGACCGCCCCCAGATGCCCGGGCGAGTCGATCTCCGGCACCACGGTGATGTGCCGACTCGCGGCGAGATCGACGATCTGCCTCACCTCGGCCTTCGTCAGGTGCTGCTGCGACACGATCTCGGGGTGCGTGTCGGACTGGATCCGGAACCCCTGGTCGTCGGAGAAGTGCAGCCCCAGCTGGTTGAACTTCAGGTCCCCGAGCTCACGCACCCGGTCCTCGATCCAGCCGGCGGTGAAGTGCTTGCGCGCGATGTCCAGCATGAACCCGCGCACCGCCTTGGCCGGCTGGTCCCGCACGATGCCCTCGGGCGCCGTACCGCCGCCGTGCACCTCCTGCTTGAGCGTCCGCGTGCCGTAGAACACCCCGGCATCCGACGGCCCGCTGATGTTGACCCGGCCACCGCGCACGGTCATCGCATACGACTCAGGGTTCGCCCCGTCGCCGTCGCCCAGTGCCAGCCGTACGTCCCCGGCCTGCACGTCGTCCTTCTCACCCGCGTACATCAGCCCCAGCTCACCGGCGATCAGGCGACCCTCGTCGGCCAGCTCGGCGTCGTTCACGACGACGCGCTCACCACGCGCCGGACGCCAGCCGGGCCCGCGGGCCGCGGTGTGGGAGCGCACGGCGGGGATGGTCTGAGGAGCCTTCGACAGGGCGTACGAACCGGTCGGGCGCGGCGCCGGACTCCGGCCGCCCGAGGCGCTGGACTGCGCGCCGGATCTGCCGGCCGACGGCGACTGCTGCGTGGACCCGGCAGGCCCGCCGTCGTCGCCGGAGGCCCAGAAACCCAGGCCGATCCCGAGCGCGACGGTCCCGGCGACCGCACCCGCGATGATCATGCGCCGCCGCTGCTTCACGTTCTGCGCCGGAGACCGGCGCCTGTGCTGGCTCACAGCGTCAACCTAAGGCCCACGGGCAACACGACGCGTCCACCACGCATTCCAAAACTCTCTCTTGCGGGTGAAATTCGGGCATCCGCCGGACACCTCGCGCCCGATCTCGATAACGTAAGACCACATCCTTCGCAGCTCTCACAGCATCCTCTGCCGAAACACACGTGACGCCCACACAACTTCCTGGCCGAGCCGCCCCCATACCGACGCTGCCCAGCATCCTGGACGCCTTCAACGTCGCGCCCGCGGAAGAGGCCCGCAAGCTCCTTCTGGACTGCCTCCGCAGCCTCCGCTGGGCCCACCGAGTGGCGGACCATCGCCCGTACCCGGACATCGACTCGCTGCTCGCCGCATCGGACGAGGCGGCGTACGACCTGTCCCCGACGGACCTGTCGGAGGCCCTGGCAGGCGAGACATTGCCGCCACTGCCGGACGAAACGTACGCAATCGCGTACACGGCCCTGAGCGCAGCCCACGCGGCCTACGAGGCGAAGTTCGGCCACGCCTTCGTGATCTGCCTGGAGGGCCTCTCTCCGGACGAGACGCTGGACCACGCCCTGGCAGGAATCCGCTCGCGCCTGACGAACGACCCGGAGGAAGAACGGGTGGTTGCGGCAGAGGAGCTCCGGCGCCTGGCCAGGGAACGCTTGGTGCAGCTCCTCAGGGGCGCGGGGCCGTGACAATGTGCGGCTGCCGCCGCGTGGGCGCGACCAGCCACAGCGAACCCGCACCCGGCAAATAACAGGACACCCCGCCCCAGAAGCCACAAACGCTAACCCATACGCGTGCCACTTTGATCACACCGGTAGGCCCCCCGTAAAGCTTGCGGCAGCGCGTCGCTACGATGCTGGGGGCCGGTGGACCGTACCCGGCCGGGCCCGACCGACAGGCAAAGCCGGCGCGGCCCCAATCCCCGCTCCCGGAGGGACTTCCGTGCCGGCTGGAACGCTGTACCGCGGCCGGGAAGGAATGTGGTCCTGGGTGGCTCACCGAGTCACCGGCGTCCTCATCTTCTTCTTCCTGTTCGTTCACGTGCTGGACACCGCTCTCGTCCGTGTCTCCCCCGAGGACTACGACAAGGTCGTAGCCACGTACAAGACCCCGATCGTCGCTGTGCTGGAGTATGGCCTCGTCGCCGCCATCCTCTTCCACGCACTGAACGGCCTGCGCGTCATCGCCGTCGACTTCTGGTCGAAGGGCCCGCGCTACCAGAAGCAGATGCTCTGGTCCGTCGTCGGCCTGTGGGTCGTGCTGATGCTCGGGGCGATCTACCCCGTCCTCGGTCACGCCGCTCGTGAACTGTTCGGGAGCTGACACCGATGGCCACCACTGAAACCACCGCGTCCGGGATCGGCCCCGTCGAGGGCGGTTCGCTCTACAACGTGGACAACCCGGCGCCCCTCATCGAGGCCCCGCGCAAGCGCACCAGGAAGACCCCGAAGTCGACCCGGGGCAACTTCGAGATGGCCGCCTGGCTCTTCATGCGCCTGTCCGGCATCGTGCTGGTCGTCCTGGTCCTCGGCCACCTGCTGATCCAGCTCGTGCTGGACGGCGGCGTGTCGAAGATCGGCTTCGCCTTCGTGGCGGGCCGCTGGGCGAGCCCGTTCTGGCAGGTCTGGGACCTGCTGATGCTGTGGCTCGCGATGCTGCACGGCGCCAACGGCCTGCGCACGGTCATCAACGACTACGCGGAGCGCGCGAACACCCGGCTGTGGCTCAAGGGCCTGCTCTACACCGCCACGGTGTTCACCATCCTGCTGGGCACGCTGGTGATCTTCACCTTCGACCCGAACATCCGCTAGGCACGGGGCTGAGGCAACCACCATGAAGATCCACAAGTACGACACCGTCATCGTCGGCGCCGGTGGCGCGGGCATGCGCGCGGCCATCGAGTCCACGAAGCGCAGCCGCACCGCCGTGCTGACCAAGCTCTACCCCACCCGCTCCCACACGGGCGCCGCGCAGGGCGGCATGGCCGCCGCGCTGGCCAACGTGGAGGAGGACAACTGGGAGTGGCACACCTTCGACACGGTCAAGGGCGGTGACTACCTGGTCGACCAGGACGCCGCCGAGATCCTGGCGAAGGAGGCCATCGACTCGGTCCTCGACCTGGAGAAGATGGGCCTGCCGTTCAACCGCACCCCGAACGGCACGATCGACCAGCGCCGCTTCGGCGGTCACAGCCGCAACCACGGCGAGGCCCCGGTCCGCCGGTCCTGCTACGCCGCGGACCGCACCGGCCACATGATCCTCCAGACGCTGTACCAGAACTGCGTGAAGGAGGGCGTGGAGTTCTTCAACGAGTTCTACGTCCTCGACCAGCTGATCACCGAGGTCGACGGCGTGAAGCGGTCGGCCGGCGTCGTGGCGTACGAGCTGGCGACCGGCGAGATCCACGTCTTCCAGGCGAAGGCCGTGATCTACGCGTCCGGCGGCTGCGGCAAGTTCTTCAAGGTGACGTCGAACGCGCACACCCTGACCGGTGACGGCCAGGCCGCCGTGTACCGGCGCGGGCTGCCGCTGGAGGACATGGAGTTCTTCCAGTTCCACCCGACCGGCATCTGGCGCATGGGCATCCTGCTGACGGAGGGCGCCCGCGGTGAGGGCGGCATCCTCCGCAACAAGGACGGCGAGCGCTTCATGGAGAAGTACGCGCCGGTCATGAAGGACCTCGCGTCCCGTGACGTCGTCTCCCGCTCCATCTACACGGAGATCCGCGAGGGCCGCGGCTGCGGTCCCGAGGGCGACCACGTCTACCTGGACCTGACGCACCTCCCGCCGGAGCAGCTGGACGCCAAGCTCCCGGACATCACCGAGTTCGCGCGGACGTACCTCGGTATCGAGCCCTACACGGACCCGATCCCGATCCAGCCCACCGCGCACTACGCCATGGGCGGCATCCCGACGAACGTCGAGGGTGAGGTCCTCAGCGACAACACGACGGTCGTCCCGGGCCTGTACGCGGCCGGCGAGGTCGCCTGTGTGTCGGTGCACGGCGCCAACCGCCTCGGCACCAACTCGCTGCTCGACATCAACGTGTTCGGCCGCCGGGCCGGTATCGCGGCGGCGGAGTACAGCCAGACGGCGGAGTACGTCGAGCTCCCGGAGAACCCGGCGGAGCTGGTGGTCTCGCAGATCGAGCGGCTGCGTACGTCCACCGGCACCGAGCGCGTGGCGGTCCTGCGCCGCGAGCTGCAGGAGACCATGGACGCGAACGTCATGGTGTTCCGCACCGAGCAGACGATCAAGACCGCGGTCGAGAAGATCGCCGAGCTGCGCGAGCGCTACAAGAACGTCGCGATCCAGGACAAGGGCAAGCGGTTCAACACCGACCTGCTCGAGGCCGTCGAGCTGGGCAACCTGCTCGACCTGGCCGAGGTCATGGCGGTGTCGGCGCTGGCCCGCAAGGAGTCCCGCGGCGGTCACTACCGCGAGGACTACCCGAACCGCGACGACGTCAACTTCATGCGCCACACCATGGCGTACCGCGAGGTGGGCGACGACGGCACCGAGTCCATCCGTCTCGACTACAAGCCGGTCGTCCAGACCCGCTACCAGCCGATGGAGCGTAAGTACTGATGGCAACCCCCGTTCTGGACAAGGTGGAGGCGGAGTCCGCCGCGTCCCCCTACATCACCGTCACCTTCCGCGTCCGCCGGTTCAACCCGGAGGTCTCGGCCGAGGCGACCTGGGAAGACTTCCAGCTGGAGATCGACCCCAAGGAGCGCGTCCTCGACGGCCTACACAAGATCAAGTGGGACGTCGACGGCACGCTGACCTTCCGCCGTTCCTGCGCGCACGGCATCTGCGGCTCGGACGCGATGAGGATCAACGGCAAGAACCGCCTTGCCTGCAAGACCCTCATCAAGGACATCAACCCCGAGAAGCCGATCACGGTCGAGCCCATCAAGGGCCTCACGGTCCTCAAGGACCTCGTGGTCGACATGGAGCCGTTCTTCCAGGCGTACCGGGACGTCATGCCCTTCCTCATCACGAAGGACACGAACGAGCCCACGCGTGAGCGGCTGCAGACGGCCGAGGACCGCGAGCGCTTCGACGACACCACGAAGTGCATCCTGTGCGCCGCGTGCACCTCGTCCTGCCCGGTCTTCTGGAACGACGGCCAGTACTTCGGTCCGGCCGCCATCGTCAACGCGCACCGCTTCATCTTCGACTCGCGCGACGAGGCCGGCGAGCAGCGCCTGGAGATCCTCAACGACCGTGACGGCGTGTGGCGCTGCCGCACGACCTTCAACTGCACGGACGCCTGCCCGCGCGGTATCGAGGTCACGAAGGCGATCCAGGAGGTGAAGCGGGCGCTGATCACGCGCCGCTTCTGACCTTTCCCGAGGTCTTCCGTACGTCTTCCGTACGTCGCTGAGGGCCCCGCTCCCGGAATCCGTTCCGGGAGCGGGGCCCTTGGCGTACGCGTTCCCGGGGACGGCGCTCGCCCGGGCGAGTGACCCCGCACGTCCGGTCCGCGCGGGTGCGCTCCACCGCTCCTATTCTGACGGTATGTCAGATGACCAGTCGTACGAACTGCTCGGATTCGACAACGTGCTGCTGCCCGTCGGAGACCTCTCCGTGGCGGTCGACTTCTACCGGCGCGCCGGGTTCACGGTGGGCTTCCGGTTCGACGAGGCCGGGATCGCCCTGCTGAAGGTCGGTGGCGAGACACCGGGGATCCTGCTGCGCCAGGAGGAGGAGCTCGGGCACCGGTCGCCGCCGTGGCCCTCGCCCCGCGTATGGATCGAGGTGGCCGACGCACGGAAGGCGGCCGACTCCCTCGCCGCGGCGGGCATCCCGCTGCTCGACGACCCCTTCTCCGTCGCCACCGGCTGGACCGTGGAGATCGCCGACCCCTGGGGGAACGTCATCGGGTTCACCGACTACAGCAAGCGCCCGGAGCTCGGCCGCCGCCCCTGAGGCCTGCCCGGTCCGCGCTGCCCCATCCGGCTTGAACGTGTTCAAAAACAGGTCTACAGTCATCCCTGTCAGCGTTTTGAACGCGTTCAAGAAGGGGTGGGGCATGGACCGCACGGTCATCGCCTACGTCATCTACCTGCTGGTCAGCATCGCGCTGACCATCTGGGTGGCCCGCACGCTCAGCCGCAACGGGCGGATCTTCCTCGCCGACGTGCTGAAGGGGAACGAGAAGCTCGCCGAGGCCGTCAACCACCTCCTGGTGGTCGGCTTCTACCTCGTCAACCTCGGCTTCGTCGCGCTGTATCTGAGCAGCGACGAGACCATCGAGGACACCCGGGGGATCTTCGAGGCCCTGTCGACCAAGCTCGGCGTGGTGCTGCTGGTGCTCGGGGTGATGCACCTGGGCAACGTGTACGTCCTCAACAAGATCCGGCGGCGCGGGATGCTGGAGCGGGAGCAGGTGCCGCCGGTCGCGCCGCACGACTGGGTCGGGGCGTGAGCGACGTGAGCGCCGCGAAGGCGGACCGGGTCCCGGTCCGCCGGCTCACCGTCCTGTACGACGCCGAGTGCGCGCTCTGCGCCTTCCTGCGCGACTGGCTCGTACGGCAGCCGCAGCTCGTGCCCCTGGAGTTCGTGCCCGCGGCGTCCGAAGCGGCCCGGCGGCGCTTCCCCGGCCTCGACCACGGCGCCACCCTCGACGAGATCACCGTCGTCGGCGACGCCGGGCAGGTCTACCGGTCCGCCGCCGCCTGGATCGTCACCCTGTGGGCGCTGCGCGAGCACCGGCCGCTGGCGCACCGACTCAGCACTCCGTCGGGGGCGAGGCTCGCCAGAGGCGCGGTCCTCGCGGCGGCGAAGTGGCGGGGCTCGATGTGGGGCGGGCAGGTGTACCGCCGCGCAGCAATCAATAGGGGCGGCGCGCAGCGCCTCGTTGAGGGGCGGTGGTCGGGCGACGGGTGGGCCTACCACCCGGGCCAGGGCTGGACGTACGGCGCACCGGGCTGCGACAGCGGCTCCTGTGTCACCCCGTAGGCTCTCTTTCCGTGCCTGCGAAGAACGACGGCCCCGACGAGGGCGGCCACCCCAGCAAGTCCGAGCAGACCCGTGCGCTGATCCTGGAGACCGCCATGCGGCTGTTCCAGGAGCGCGGCTACGAGAAGACGACGATGCGGGCCATCGCCCAGGAGGCAGGGGTCTCCGTCGGCAACGCGTACTACTACTTCGCCGGCAAGGAACATCTGATCCAGGGCTTCTACGACCGGCTCGCCGCCGAGCACCGGGTGGCGATCCGGGAGGTCCTGGACCGGGAGACCGATCTGGAGGCGCGGCTCGCGGGCGTCCTGAAGGTGTGGCTGGACATCGCCACGCCGTACCACGAGTTCGCGGTGCAGTTCTTCAAGAACGCCGCCGACCCGGACAGTCCGCTCAGCCCGTTCTCCGAGGAGTCGGAGCACGCGCGCGTGGAAGCCATTTCGGTCCACCGGGAGGTGCTGGCGGGCGCGACAAAGACGAAGGTCCCGGAGGAACTGCGGGACGTGCTGCCCGAGTTGATGTGGCTCTCCCAGATGGGCCTTGTCCTGTACTGGATCTTCGACCGGACCGAGGGGCGGGAGCGGAGCTACCGGCTGGCCGAGCGGGGCGCGCGGCTGACGGCCCGTGGGGTGTCGCTGGCGCGGTTCCGGGTGCTGCGGCCGCTGGTGCGGGAGGTGCACGAGCTGTTCACGGACTTCCTGCCGGGGATGACGAAGGTGCTGCCGACCCCCGGCAAGTCGTCCTGAGGCGCGGGACGCGGTCAGTTCACCGCGTCCACCTCCCCCTCCGCCAGCTCCACGTCGTACACCAGCGGCCCGTCCCCCACCACGACCTGTGCCGCCCGTGAGCCGTACGACGTCGCGCTCGTCGCCAGCAGATAGGTGCCCGGTGCGGGCACCGACACGATGTACGAGCCGTCCGCCAGCGACGTCACCCGGTCCAGGCGGCGTCCGCCCTTCGTCAGCAGAGTCACCGAGGCGCCGTCCACCGGCTCGCCGTCGGCGGCGCGTATGAAGCCGTGGACCACGGAGGCGGGGCCTTCCCCGGGTGCGGGCTCGGCCTCCTCCCTCGGCTCGACCGCCAGGTGCGGAAGCCGCTTCTCCAGCCAGGACGGCAGCCACCAGTTGGAGTTGCCCAGCAGATGCATCGCGGCCGGCACCAGTGCCGTACGGAGGATGAAGGCGTCCAGGGCCACCGCGGCGGCCAGGCCCACGCCCGCCATCGCGGCCCCCGAGTCGCCGCTCAGCACGAAGGCCAGGAACACGCAGACCATGATCAGGGCCGCGGAGTTGATGACCCGGCTGGTCTCCGCCAGGCCGACCCGGACCGCGCGGGCGTTGTCCCGGGTGTGCACCCACTCCTCGTGCATCCGGCTCACCAGGAAGACCTGGTAGTCCATCGAGAGGCCGAACAGCAGGGACAGCATGATGACCGGCAGGAAGGCGTTGATCGGGCCCTCCTTGCCGAGACCCAGCAGGTCCAGGCCCCAGCCCCACTGGAAGACCGCGACGAGGACGCCGAAGGAGGCGGCCGCGGCGATCAGGTTCATCAGGGCGGCCGTCAGCGGCACCACCAGGGAGCGGAAGGCGATCAGCAGGAGCAGGAAGCCGAGGCCGATGATCGTCGCGATGAACAGCGGCAGCCGGTCGCCGGTGACGGATGCGAAGTCCTTGGAGACCGCGGTCACGCCGCCGACATGGGCCTTCGCCCCTGCCTTCGGGATCACCTCGTTCCGCAGCGTGTCGATCAGGTCGTCCGTCTCCTTGGACTGCGGTGACGTCTTCGGTACGACCTGGATGACCGTCACGCCCTGCGCGGGCGGCAGGGCGGCCACGCGGGCCACGCCGGGGGTGGTTTCGATGCCCTTGACCAAGGTGGCGGTGTCGCCGCCCTGGGTGACCACCTGGAGCGGGCCGTTGAAGCCGGGGCCGAAGCCCTCGGCGAGCAGGTCGTACGCCTTCCTGGTGGTCGTCGACGCGTCGTCGTTGCCCTGGTCGGTGGCACCGAGGCGGAGCGACAGGACGGGGATGGCAAGGACGGCCATGACCACCAGGGCGAGGGCGGCGATCCTGCGGGGGCGCTTTTCGACATTGGTCGACCAGCGGGCCGCGAGGCCGCTCGCCCGCTCCGGCTCGGGGCCGTCGGCGGCGAGCCTGCGGCGCTGACGGCGGCTGAGGACCCGCGGGCCCAGGAAGCCGAGCAGGGCCGGGAGCAGGGTGGTGGCGGCCATGACGCTGAGCACGACCGTCAGCGAGGTGCCGATGACCACACCGTCCAGGAAGCGCAGTTGCGTCACGAGCATGCCGGCGAGCGCGATGCAGACCGTGCCGCCCGCGAACAGCACCGCCCGGCCCGAGGTGTTGAGGGCCGTGACCGCCGACTCCTCGGGGTCCAGGCCGCGCAGGATGCCGCGCCGGTGCCGGGTGACGATGAACAGCGCGTAGTCGATGCCGACACCCAGGCCGATCAGGGAGGCGAGCAGCGGGGCGATGTCGGGGATGTCGGTGGCATGGCTGAGCAGCTGGGTGGAGAACAGGCCCATGCCGACGCCGAAGACCGCGATGGCGATCGGCAGCAGCATCGCGAAGAGCGAGCCGAAGGCCAGGAACAGCACGACGGCCGCGGCGATGATGCCGACCATCTCGGACAGGCCCTGCGGCGGCTGCTGGACGCGCTGGATCGCCTGGCCGCCCAACTCGACGTGCAGGCCGCTCTTCCTGGCGCCCTGCGCGGTGTCCATGACGTTCTGTACGAGGTCCTTGGGCACCTCGTTCGCACGCTTGGCGAAGGTCAGCTGGGCGTACGCGATCCTTCCGTCACTGCTGATCTGCGCCGCGCCCCGGGCGCCGGTGTACGGGCCGGCGACCGCGCCCACGCCCTTCATTTTCGCGATCCTGTCGAGGGCCGGCTGGATCCGGTCCTGGACCGCCTGGTCCTTCACCGAGCCCTGGTCGACCTTCCACACCACCGTGTCGGTGTCGCCCGAGGTGTTCGGGAACGCCTTCTCCATCAGGTCGTACGCGCTCTTGGAGTCCGTGTCCGGGAGGGAGAAGACATTCGCGTAGTTCGTGCCCGCCGTCGAGGCCGAGAAGCCCAGGCCGAACAACGCCCCCACCCACAGCAACAGGACCACCAGCCGATGCCGATAGCACCACCGTGCCAATGCCGCCACGATCAACGCTCCTTTGTGGTTCGTCGGTTGGTCCCCCAGGTCCTGCGCAACAGGATTGGCGGCGGCACGCGCGCGTGGACACGAATGCCCATGACTCTCAAGGAACTCCAAAGACGGATCCGGCCCCGCTGTCAGTGGCCCGCCCGATACTGGGGTCATGACGACGGCTCCAGGCACCGTGCTGGTGGTGGAGGACGAACCGAGCATCGCGGACGTCCTCGCCATCGCCCTGCGCTACCACCGGTTCGAGGTGATGGTCGCGGGCACCGTTCGCGAGGCCCTCGCGCTCGCCGAGCGCACCCGACCCGACGCGGCGCTGCTCGACGTCATGCTCCCGGACGGGGACGGGCGGGCGCTGGGGCGCGAACTGCGCACCAGGCGGCCCGACCTGGCGCTGGTCTTCCTCACCGCACGGGACTCGCCCGCCGAGATCGTCGGCGCCCTCGGCTTCGGCGACGACTACATCACCAAGCCGTTCAACATCGACGAGGTCGTCGCCCGTATCACCGCGGTGCTGCGGCGCACCCGCACGGCGGACGTCCTGCCGCAGCGGCCCCCGCTGCGCTACGGCGACCTGGAGCTGGACGAGACGACCTACAGCGTCCACCGCGCGGGCCGCTCCGTCGAGCTCACCCCCACCGAGTACGCCCTGCTGCGCTTCCTGGTGCGCAACGGCGGCCGGATCGTACCCAAGGAGCAACTGCTGCGGCATGTCTGGCAGTACGAGCACACACCGCCCGAGTCGACCGTGGTGGAGACCTACATCAGTTACCTGCGCCGCAAGCTGGACGCGCTCGGACCGCCGGTGATCACCACCCGGCGCGGTGTGGGATACGGGCTGGCATGAGGATCCGGTGGCCGCACTGCGAGCGCGGCATGCATTCGCTGCGCGCCAAGCTGACGCTGGCGAACGTCGCGCTGCTGGCGCTCGGCATCGTCGCGGCGACCGCGGTCAGCCTGATGGGCATGCGGTACTACCTGCTGAACCAGGTGGACGCCGAACTGAACAAGACCCGGCAGTCGCTGGGCGGTTCGCTCACGATGGACCAGATCGACGCGCTGGGCGCGCTGGCGATCGTCCGCGACCGGTTCATGCCGCAGCACGACGAACAGGCCCGGCCGGACTCGATCCTCACCGCCGTCGACGCGCGCGGAAAGCCGGTAGCCCTGGCCCGTTTCGCCCCGACGGACACCCAGCGCGCCCTCGCGAGTGCGGTGGACGATCCCCGCGCCCTCGCCGCGGCCGCCGACCCGCACGACATCATGGTGCACGGCGCCCGCTACCGCGCCACCGCGACCCGCCTCGCCGACGGCACGTACATCCTGTTCGCCAGCTCCACCGACGCCCTGCATCACGGCATGCTCAAGGCCCTCAAGCTCGACCTCGCCATCGGTTCGCTGCTGCTGGTGCTGCTGGCCTGGCTCACGATGATGAGCGTCAGCCGCCGGATGCGGCCGCTGGAGGACATGGTGGAGACGTCGACGGCGATAGCCGAGGGCGACCTGACCCGGCGCGTGCCCTCCAGCCACCATCCGACCCAGGAGGTCGAACAGCTGCGGCTCGCCCTCAACTCCATGCTCCACCAGGTCGAGTCGGCGCACCGCACGCGCGAGCACAGCGCGGCCCAGCTGCGCCGCTTCGTCGCCGACGCCTCGCACGAGCTGCGCACCCCGCTGTCCGCGATACGCGGCTATCTCCAGCTGTACGACAAGGGCATGCTCAGCGATCCCGACGAGCGCAAGCGGGCCTGGGAGCGGGTGCTGGCGGAGACCGACCGCATGGGGCGGCTCGTGGACGAACTGCTCACCCTGGCCCGCCTCGACCAGCAGCCCGAGCTGCGCTTCAGGAACGTCGACGTGAGCCGTCTGGTGCGGGACGCGGCCGAGGACTTGCGGGTGCAGCAGCCGGAGCGGCCGATCAAGGTCGCGGCCGACGGCGCCGTGCTGGTGCACGCCGACGAGTCGGGGCTGAGACAGGTGCTGGGCAATCTGGTGGGCAACGTTCGCACGCACACACCCGAGGAGGTGGCGGTGCGGCTGGGGGTGGAGCGGGAGGACGGGGTGGTGCGGCTGTGTGTCGCGGACGAGGGTCCGGGGCTGTGCGAACAGGACGCGGCCCGGGTCTTCGACCGCTTCTTCCGGGCCGGCGGCGGCGCGGGCAGCGGGCTGGGCCTGGCGATCGTGCAGGGGGTGGTGGAGGCTCACGGCGGTGAGGTGACGGTGGAGACAGCGCCGGGTGAGGGCTTGCAGGTGACGGTCACCCTGCCGTCCCGGACGGCGGTACGGCCATGACTAGCGGGCGGTGCTCAGGTGTGGACCACGACGAGGGCCCACACCGTCTTGCCGTGGCGCCCTCTGCTCCACACCCCCCAGGCCGCCGCGACGGTCTCCACCAGATGCAGGCCCCGGCCGCTCTCGTCCCCCTCGCCGACCAGCCGTAATCGGGGCTCCAGCCGGCCCTCGTCCGAGACCTCTATGAGACAGGATCCGTCGGCGAGCGCGGTCACCGCCACCTCGAACTCGCGCTCGAGGAGCGCTCCGTGGCGTACGACGTTGGTCGCCAGCTCGGACACCAGCAGCACCGCGTCCGCCAGCGCCGGATCGTCCGGACCGTGCCCCCAGTCGGCCAGATGGTCCCGCACCCGGCGCCGTGCCAGACCGACGGATGCCGGATGCCGGGGCAGCCGGAAGGAGTTGCGTCTCAACACGTCTACTCCTCACCCCGCGCACACCTCCGCCACATGGTCCCGCGTCAGGTGAGCGTCCGACGTCACTGGGGCGAATGTCAACGCCGCGAGAGGCGTCAGATCCAGTTGAGGCTCCAGAGCCGGAACACACCGGTGCCGTCGTCGAGATACTGGCTGCCGCCGACGTCCTCGGTGCTGAGGACGTACTCCTTGCCCTGCCACAGCGGGATGACCGGCACGTCGTGGGCGACGTCCCGCTGCAGCGTGCTGAAGTCGGAGGCGGCGTCGCCGCGGTCGGCGTACCGCTGGCTGGCCTGGATGAGCTCATCGACGGCCTTGTTGCTGTAGCCGGTGTTCATGGTTCCCTTGGTGCCGACGAGCGGGGCGCCGAAGGTGTCCGGGTCCGGGTAGTCGGCGACCCAGCCGACGGCGTACGCGTCCAGCTTGCCGGTGGCCCAGGCCTCCTGGAAGGAGGTCCACCCGTAGCCCTTGAGGGTCACCTTGAACAGGCCGCTCGCCTCCAGCTGCGTCTTGATGGCCTGGGCCTCCGCCTCGGAGGAGCCGCGGTTCTCGGCGTAGCCGTAGGTGAAGCGGACCGGCGTCGTCACACCGGCCGCGGTGAGCAGGGCCTTCGCCTTCTTCGCGTCCAGCTTCGGGTAGGCGTCGAAGAACGAGGTGGTGTGGCCGGTGATGCCCGTCGGGATCAGCGAGTACAGCGGGTCGACGGTCCCCTCGTACACCGTGGCGGCGAGCTCCTCACGGTTGATCAGCCATGCCATGGCCTGCCTGACCCTGGTGTCGTGCAGGGGCGCGTTCGCGCGGGTGTTGAGGTAGAGGTTGCGGGTCTCGGCGCTGTCGGACTCGGCCAGGCGCTGGTTCGGGTCGCTCGCCGAGAGCCGGGACAGGATCTTGGGCGGCAGCTGGCGGGTGGCGACGTCGATCCGCTTCGCGGTCCAGGCCTTGTCGAGGGCGTCCGAGTCGACGTAGTAGAGCAGGTCGATGGGCCGGCCCGTCTTCTGGGCGGCGCCACTGTAGTGCGTGTTCGGCGTGAGAGCCGCCTTCTTGCCCTTGGTGTACGACGCCAGCTCGTACGGTCCGGTGCCGTCGGCGCCGGGGTCGGTGCGCAGGTGGTCCTTCGGGTACGCGTGGCTGTCGACGATCGAGCCCGCCCCGGTGGCCACCTTGAACGGGAACGTGGCGTCGGGCGAGGACAGATGGAAGGTGACCGTCAGGCCGTTCGCGTCGACCGAGCGGAGCGTGCTCAGCAGCGAGGACGGGCCGACGTCGGACTTGATCGCCTTGACCCGGTCGAAGGAGTACTTCACGTCCTCGGCGGTCATCGTGCGGCCGCTGGGAAAGGCGAGTCCCGTACGCAACGTGCAGCGGTAGGTGGTCAGTTGGCTGCCCACGAAGTCGCAGCTGCGGGCCGCGTCGGGCACCGGTGAGGCGCCGCCCGGCTCGAAGGTCAGCAGTGACTGGAAAACGTTGCTGAACAAGGCCCAGGACCCCGCGTCGTAGGCTCCGGCCGGATCGAGCGAGGTGACCTCGTCCGTCGTGCCGACCGCGATGGTCCTGTCGGTGTTCTCCTGCGACGGCAGCAGCTGCCAGCCGCCGACCCCCACGCCCGCCAGTACCAGCAATGTCGCGAGAATCCGCATGCGAACCGAGCGCATCGGTTGCCCTCCCCGGCCCTGACGGGCCCCCACCCATATGCCACTCCCCTAGTGGCGCGGCTCACCTAATCACAGGTGTTTCACCTGGGGGAAGAGGGATATGGCGAGTTGAGAAAGCCGTTACCGCAAGGGGTTTCGGGGAGATTTCACAGCACTCTCACAGGGAGTGCGCCGAACGGTTTCGGTCAAGCCTGCGTCGAGGCCAGTTCGATCACGGTGATGTCCGACGGCGCGCCCACCCGCGTGGGCGGCCCCCAGGCGCCCGCACCCCGGCTGACGTAGAGCTGTGTGTCGCCGTAGCGCTCCAGGCCCGCGACGGTCGGGTTCGCGGCGGCCGCGATGAAGTTGCCGGGCCAGAGCTGGCCGCCGTGGGTGTGGCCGGAGAGCTGGAGGTCCACGCCGTGCTTGACGGCGTCGTGGATCTGGACCGGCTGGTGGGCGAGGAGCACGCACGCGCGTGCCGCATCCCGGTCGCCGAGCGCCTTGGTGAAGTCGGGGCCCTGGCCCTCGCTCTCGCCCGCGATGTCGTTGACGCCGGCCAGGTCGAACCAGGGCAGCTCGGTGCGGGCGTTCTCCAGGGGATGCAGCCCGAGCCGCCGTACCTCCTGTACCCACTGCCGGGCGCCGGAGAAGTACTCGTGGTTGCCGGTGACGAAGTAGGAGGGCGCCTTCAGCTGCGACAGCGGCGCCGCCGCCGGTCCCAGGTTCTTCACGCTGCCGTCCACCAGGTCGCCGACGACCGCGACGATGTCCGGCTGGGTGGCGTTGATCGTGTCGACGACCTTCTGCGCGAAGCCCCGGCCGAGGATCGGGCCCAGGTGGATGTCGCTGACCACGGCGATGCGGTAGCCGTGGGCCGCACGCGGGAGTTTGGCCAGCGGTACGGTGACGCGCTTCACAGCGGGGCCGCGCAGCACGCCGTAGGTGCCGTAGCCGACCGTTCCCACGGCGGCAGCGGCCGCGGCTCCTGCGAGGGCACGGGAGACGAAGAGGCGGCGCGACGGCTCCGGGAGCGGTGCGGGTTCGGGTTCGGCCTCCGGTGCCTGCGGGGGTACGGTTCCCGCCGGTACCGGCTGCGCCTGCGGTACGGCCGCCGTGGCGCGCGCCCGCCGTTCCAGCAGTCGGCGCAGCAGGGGCCGTACGACCTCACCGGCCGCCACGGCCAGCAGCAGGTAGATCGACAGCGCGAGCCAGAGGAAGCCGGGCCAGGCCAGGACCTGCTGGAGCCAGAAGGGCGCGCCCGCGCGCTCGCCGACGACGGCTCCCACCGCCAGCACCCAGCCGGCCGCGATTCCGGCCGCACCCGCGCGGCGCGCGAGGCCGGGGCCCCGGGTCGTGTCTCGGAACAGACGGCGCCACAGGTACCAGTTGCCGGCGACGAGGACGCCGAGCGCGAGGAGCGCGAATACCCCGAAGACGACGACCATCGTGCCGTGACCCCCGCTGCCCGTTCTGCCGTTTGTGTGTATTTGCCTTGACTTATGAGGTCTGGCGCAAAGCGCGCAGTCCGCGCAACCCGATGACCCCGATGACCGTCCCCAATACGAAGGAGACGACGGCGAGCGTCAGATGCACCCAGAAGTACGCCGTCGGGTGACCGTGGTCGAACGCGAGCCCGCTGCCGTCCTTGATGAGATTTTTAACGAAAGTGACCCAGATGACCCAGGACCACACCCCGAAGGCGAGCAGGAACCAGGAGACCGGGCGGCTGAGCTTCATGCGTTCAGTATCGCCGCCGTCTCTTTCGTTCCGTGTCCGGGGTGGGGTGGGAGGCGGGACTTCACGGCCTGCGGCATGTACTTTCTCGTCCGTGTCCGCTCCCCAGAAGACCGTCAGGCGATCCCTGCTGGTCACCTCCGCCGTCCTGTCCTCGATCGCGCTGACCGCGCCCGCCGCCTTCGCGGCCCCGAAGCCCTCGCCGAGTCCGACGGCCACTCCCCCGGCGGACATGTCGTCCGTGGGCGGCGCCCGTCTCGGGCAGCCGGGCACACAGGTCGATCTGGGCAGCGGCGCGCCCGTGCTTCCCAAGGACATCACCGCGCGCTCGTGGATCGTCGCCGACGCCGAGTCGGGCGAGGTGCTCGCCGCACACAACGCGCACTGGCGGCTGCCCCCGGCGAGCACGATGAAGATGCTGTTCGCGGACACGGTGCTGCCGAAGTTCCCGAGGACCCAGGAGCACCAGGTGGCGCCCTCGGACCTGGCGGGCATGGGGGCCGGTTCCAGCATGGTCGGGATAAAGGAGGGCGAGACGTACACCGTGCGTGACCTGTGGCTGGGTGTCTTCCTGCGCTCGGGCAACGACGCGGTGCACGTGCTGTCGGCGATGAACGGCGGTGTCGAGACCACGGTCAAGGAGATGAACGAGCACGCGGAGGAGCTCCAGGCCCTCGACACCCACGTGGTCACGCCCGACGGGTACGACGCACCGGGGCAGGTCTCGTCCGCGTACGACCTGACCCTGTTCGCCCGCTCCGGGCTGCAGAAGAAGGACTTCCGCGAGTACTGCTCGACGGTGCGCGCCAGCTTCCCGGGCGACACGAAGGAGAAGAAGGGCAAGTCGGTCCGCGAGTCCTTCGAGATCCAGAACACCAACCGGCTGCTGACCGGCGACTCCGACGTCTCCGTGTACCAGGGCATCGCGGGCGTCAAGAACGGCAACACGACGAACGCGGGCGCGACCTTCACCGGTGTCGCCGAGCGGAACGGCAGGGTGCTGCTCGTCACCGCCATGAACCCGGAGAGGAAAGAGCACAACGAGGTCTACAAGGAGACCGCCAAGCTCTTCGACTGGGGCTTCCAGGCGGCCGGGAAAGCGCGGCCCGTGGGTGAGCTGGTGGCGCCGAGGAGCGCCGCGCAGTCGGGCGGGCAGTCCGGCGGGAACGGGTCGGCGGGCCAGACGGGCGGGGCCGCCGGAAAGGCGTCCGGTTCGCCGGTGGCGAGCGCCTCGGCCGCGGGCCGCTCCGGCGGCATGGGGGTCGCCTTCGCCATAAGCGGTGGGGCGTTGGTGCTGCTCGCGGCGGCCGCGTTCCTGGTCAACCGCCGCTGGCCGCTGCCCGATCTGGTACGACGCCGGTCGTCCCGTCCGTGAGGTCCGCCCCGGCGCCCTGCTCCTCGGGTTCCTGCTGTTCGTCCTGCACCTCCCCCTGAGCCCGTTCGTGCTGCTCGCTCGGCGTCGCCGTCCACGCGGCGCAGAACAGGACCAGCTTCACCGTGAAGTTGATCCACAGCAGCAGCGCCACGGGGACACCGAACGCGCCGTACATGCTCTTCGCGGCCACGCCCTGCATATAGCCGCTCAGCAGCGCCTTCAGCAGTTCGAAGCCGACGGCGCCGGTCAGCGCCGCGACGATCAGGCGGCGGCGCCGCGGTTCGACGCCGGGCAGCAGCGTGAGGACGTACAGGAGCAGCAGGAAGTCGGCGAACACGGCGACGGCGAACGCGGCGATGTGGAGGAGGGCCCCGCCCCAGCCGCCGTTGTCGATCTCGAGCTGCCGGGTGATCCAGCCGACCATCGCGGAGGCGACGGTGGAGGCGGCGATCGTGACGAGGACGGCGCCGCCGAGACCGACGAGGATGCCCAGGTCCTTGGCCTTGCGCAGGAAGGGGTTCTCCTCCTCGTCAGGCAGCTCCCACACCGCGCGCAGGCACTCGCGCATCGAACCGGCCCAGCCGATGCCGGTGAACAGCAGGGCGGCGCCCGCGATGAGGCCGATGGTGCCGGCGTTCTGGACCAGGTTCTGGATGTCGAGCTGGTCGGAGATGCCGGGCACCTGTTCGGCGAGCTTGCTCTGCAGGTCGCTCTGCTGCTGCGGGCTGAGCGTGGCCGCGGCGATCGCGGCGGCCACGGTGAGCAGCGGGAACAGTGCGACGAAGCTGGTGAAGGTCATCGCGGCGGCCAGCCGGGTCCACTTCACCCTGTCCAGACGTTCGAACGACCGCCAGGCGTGCGTGAGCATGAGGCGCGCCAGCAGCGGGCCGACGACGGGGAGCTTCTTCAGCCAGTCCATGATCAGACTCTCCCCCAGGTGTGGAAGACCAATGTGCGAGTACCCCGAAAACCCGGCACCGTGCCGCATGGCGGTCGGCAAGAGCACTCCGACGGTGCCTCATTTCGCCATCGACCGACATCCCATTGATCCCCCATTCCGGTCATAAGCGTCCCGTTTCGCTGCTGACCGGTCGTATATGGACGATACGGTCACCGATATGTCTGCCGACACCGCTCCGGCCACCGTCACCGGCGGCCCGTGTGATCCGCCCACGGTCGTACGCGGAGGCCGCGGCCGCCGTCCGGGGCTGCGGGGTCCGCGGCGGCATTTCCAGGGGCCTTGGACGGGCGTTCGTGCCAGGCTCCTTCTCCCGGCACGTGGACACGGAGCGGGCCGCGGATCTCGACGCACTGCCCGCACGCGCGCGTGGAGCGCCACCGGCGTTCCACGCCCCGCAGTCCCCGCCGGCCTGCGACGATGCGCTGCGCCGGGAGACGCAACACGTCCGACCCAACCCGCCGTCTCGCCCTCCGGGCACCTAGGAGCTGCTGTCGTGAAGGATGCCTCCGACCTCCCCCAGTCCCTGCTCGTCCTCGGTGGTACGTCCGATATCGCGCTCGCCACGGCCCGCCGTCTCATCGCGCGCCGCACCCGCACGGTGTGGCTCGCGGGACGCCCCTCGCCCGCCCTGGAACAGGCCGCGGAGCAGCTGCGCGGCCACGGTGCCGATGTGCACACCGTCGCCTTCGACGCGCTCGACCCCGACGCCCACGAGACCGCCCTCGGCAAGGTCTTCGCGGAGAGCGCCGTCGACATGGTGCTGCTGGCCTTCGGGATCCTCGGCGACCAGGCGCGTGACGAGCGCGAACCGGCCTGGGCGGTGCGCGTCGCGCAGACCAACTACACCGGCGCGGTGTCGGCGGCCCTGGTGAGCGCACGCGCCCTGCAGGCGCAGGGCCACGGCTCGCTGGTGGTGCTCTCCTCGGCCGCCGGCGAGCGGGCCCGCCGCAGCGACTTCATCTACGGCTCCAGCAAGGCCGGCCTGGACGTCTTCACGCAGGGCCTGGGCGACGCGCTGTACGGCACGGGCGTGCACGTCATGGTCGTACGCCCCGGGTTCGTACGGTCGAAGATGACCGTCGGCCTCCCGGAGACACCGCTCGCGACGACCCCGGAGGCGGTCGCCACGGCCGTCGAACTGGGGCTGCGGCGGCGCTCGGAGACGGTGTGGGTGCCCGGCACACTGCGCGTGGTGATGTCGGCGCTGCGGCACGTGCCGCGCGGGTTGTTCCGGCGACTGCCCCTGTAGCCGCTCGTGACTACCGGGCCGGCAGGGAGCCGCGCTCCACGTGCCCGGCCTGCGGCGGCACCACCAGGCCGCCGAAGGGGTACTCCCGCAGCTTGCGCCACACGCCGTCCGCGCCCTGCTCGTAGAGGGCGAAGCCGGTGCACGGCCAGTCGGCCTCGTAGTCGGCGAGCTCCTCGAAGGCGCGGTCCATCGCCTCGTCGTCGATGCCGTGCGCGACCGTGACATGCGGGTGGTACGGGAACTGCAGCTCGCGCGGGACGGGGCCGGCCGGGTCGCGGAGCTGCTTCTGCAGCTGGGTGCAGGCCTCGGCGCCCTCGGCGATCCGCACGTATACGACGGGTGACAGGGGCCGGAAGGTGCCGGTGCCGGACAGCCGCATCGGGAACGGCCGGCCGCTCGCGGCGACCTCGGCCAGGTGCGCCTCGACGGCCGGCAGGTCGCTGCCGTCGACCTCGGTCGGCGGCAGCAGGGTGATGTGCGTGGGGATGCCGTGAGCAGCGGCGTCGCCGAAGCCCGCGCGCAGCTGTTGGAGCAGGCTGCCGTGAGGCTCCGGGACCGCGATCGACACGCCGATCGTAACGGTCCCCACGTCGTCTCCTGTCGTCGTGACGGATTTGTTCTCAGCCGTCGGCTATCGACTGTACGGCCACGCCCGGGTCGCGGGCAGGCGCAACCGTAGTGATGTGCAGCGCTCTGCCGAGTGGCACATGCGTGCGCCGGTGTACGTCAGTGCTTGGCGGGCAGGAAGCCCACCTTGTCGTACGCCTGGGAGAGGGTCTCCGCGGCGACGGCGCGGGCCTTCTCCGCGCCCTTGGCAAGGATCGAGTCCAGCGTCTCCGAATCGTCCAGGTACTGCTGGGTGCGCTCCCGGAAGGGCGTCACGAACTCCACCATGACCTCGGCGAGGTCCGTCTTGAGCGCGCCGTACATCTTGCCCTCGTACTCCGTCTCCAGCTCCGCGATCGTCCGGCCGGTGAGGGTGGAGTAGATGGTGAGCAGGTTGCTGACGCCGGGCTTGTTCTCGGCGTCGTAGCGGATGACGGTGTCGGTGTCGGTGACCGCGCTCTTGACCTTCTTGGCGGTGGCCTTGGGGTCGTCGAGGAGGTTGATGAGGCCCTTCGGCGTGGACGCCGACTTGCTCATCTTGATCGACGGGTCCTGCAGGTCGTAGATCTTCGCCGTCTCCTTGAGGATGTACGGCTTCGGGATGGTGAAGGTCTCGCCGAAGCGGCCGTTGAAGCGCGTGGCGAGGTCGCGGGTGAGCTCGACGTGCTGGCGCTGGTCCTCGCCGACCGGGACCTCGTTGGCCTGGTAGAGCAGGATGTCGGCGACCTGGAGGATCGGGTACGTGAACAGGCCGACGGAGGCGCGGTCGGCGCCCTGCCTGGCGGACTTGTCCTTGAACTGGGTCATGCGGGAGGCCTCGCCGAAGCCGGTGAAGCAGTTCATGACCCAGGCCAGCTGGGCGTGCTCGGGCACATGGCTCTGGACGAAGAGCGTGCAGCGCTCGGGGTCGAGACCGGCCGCGAGCAGCTGGGCGGCGGCGAGCCGGGTGTTGGCGCGCAGCTCCGCCGGGTCCTGCGGAACCGTGATCGCGTGCAGGTCGACGACCATGTAGAACGCGTCGTGGGACTCCTGCAGGGCCACCCACTGGCGGACGGCGCCGAGGTAGTTGCCGAGGTGGAACGAGCCTGCGGTGGGCTGGATTCCAGAAAGCACACGGGGACGATCAGAGGCCATGTTCACCATTCTCTCAGGTCTGTCGAGCCGATCCGGAACTGGTCGGAAACAGGTGGGAACCGATCCGTCTGCTGGGGCCCGGCAGAGCTGCTGATACGCCGCGCGGCGGCCCGGCAGGGTGCCGGACCGCCGCGGGAGGAGCCACGACAAGAGAGAGCGCTGGTCAGCCCAGGTCGATCTCCGGGTACAGCGGGAAGCCGGCCACGAGGTCGGTGGCGCGGCGGGAGATCTCGTCCGCGATCTTCGGGTCGAGGACGTGCTGGGCCTTGGACGGGGCGCCCGACTTGGTGGTGCCCGGCTCGGTGGTGGTGAGGACGCGGTCGATGAGGCCCGCGACCTCGTCCATCTCGGCGGTGCCCAGGCCACGCGTGGTCAGGGCGGGCGTGCCGATGCGGATGCCCGAGGTGTACCAGGCGCCGTTGGGGTCGGCGGGGATGGCGTTGCGGTTGGTGACGATGCCCGAGTCGAGCAGGGCCGCCTCGGCCTGGCGGCCGGTGAGGCCGTAGGAGGTGGCCACGTCGATGAGGTTGAGGTGGTTGTCGGTGCCGCCGGTGACGAGGGTGGCGCCGCGACGCATCAGGCCCTCCGCCAGTGCGCGGGAGTTGTCGACGATGCGCTGGGCGTAGTCCTGGAAGGAGGGCTGACGCGCCTCGGCGAGGGCGACGGCCTTGGCGGCCATGACGTGCGGCAGCGGGCCCCCGAGGACCATCGGGCAGCCGCGGTCGACCTGGTCCTTGAGGGAGTCGTCGCACAGGACCATGCCGCCGCGCGGGCCGCGCAGCGACTTGTGGGTGGTGGTGGTGACGATCTGGGCGTGCGGGACGGGGTCGAAGTCACCGGTCAGCACCTTGCCCGCGACCAGACCCGCGAAGTGCGCCATGTCCACCATCAGGGTCGCGCCGACCTCGTCGGCGATCTCGCGCATGATGCGGAAGTTCACCAGACGGGGGTAGGCGGAGTAACCGGCGACGATGATCAGCGGCTTGAACTCGCGGGCGGAGACGCGCAGGGCCTCGTAGTCGATGAGGCCGGTGGCGGGGTCGGTGCCGTAGGAGCGCTGGTCGAACATCTTGCCGGAGATGTTCGGGCGGAAGCCGTGGGTGAGGTGGCCGCCGGCGTCCAGGGACATGCCGAGCATGCGCTGGTTGCCGAAAGCCTGGCGGAGCTCGGCCCAGTCGGCCTCGGTGAGGTCGTTGACCTGGCGGGCGCCGGTCTTCTCCAGGAAGGGGGCCTCGACCCGGTCGGCGAGGACCGACCAGAAGGCGACGAGGTTGGCGTCGATGCCGGAGTGCGGCTGGACGTAGGCGTGGCGGGCGCCGAAGAGCTCCTTGGCGTGTTCGGCGGCGAGCGACTCGACGGTGTCGACGTTGCGGCAGCCTGCGTAGAAGCGGCGGCCGATGGTGCCCTCGGCGTACTTGTCGCTGAACCAGTTGCCCATCGCGAGGAGGGTGGCCGGGGAGGCGTAGTTCTCGGAGGCGATCAGCTTGAGCATCTCGCGCTGGTCGTGGACCTCCTGCCCGATGGCGTCGGCGACCCGCGGCTCGACGGCGCGGATCACATCGAGGGCGGCACGGAAGGCGGTGGACTCGGTGGAGAGGGGCTGCTGCTCTGACATGTCGTCGGCCTCCGGTGGCGTGGCGTGCAAGCGGTCACGGTTCTCGGTCTGGCCCAGGCGCACGGCACTCGGTCACGCACGGATCGCTCCCCGATGGTCCGTCCCATCCTTGCGCGCCAGTCACGACCCGTCGATCAGCCTACCGGCCACGCCGGAGAGCGCAGGTCCCGCGTCCACCATGCGAGCGACGATAGGAAAGGGGCACCCTCAGCACTCGGCACCTTCTGGAGATCCCGTGACCGCTACGGAGACACTCATCGCCGCCGCCGACGCGCACAGTGCGCACAACTACCACCCGCTGCCCGTGGTCGTCGCCTCCGCGGACGGGGCGTGGATGACGGATGTGGAGGGGAGGCGGTATCTGGACCTGTTGGCCGGTTATTCGGCGCTCAACTTCGGGCATCGCAACCGGCGGCTGGTGGAGGCGGCGAAGGCGCAGCTGGAGCGGGTGACGCTGACGTCGAGGGCGTTTCATCACGACCGGTTCGCGGCGTTCTGCTCCGAGCTCGCAGACCTGTGCGGGATGGAGCTGGTGCTGCCGATGAACACCGGAGCGGAGGCGGTGGAGACGGCGGTGAAGACGGCCCGGAAGTGGGGGTACCGGGTCAAGGGCGTGCCCGCGGAGATGGCGAAGATCGTGGTCGCGGGCAACAACTTCCACGGCCGTACGACGACCCTCGTCAGCTTCTCCACCGACCCGGAGGCCCGGGCGGACTTCGGTCCGTACACGCCTGGCTTCGAGATCGTGCCGTACGGCGACCTGACGGCGATGCGGTCGGCGGTCACGGAGAACACGGTGGCGGTGCTGCTGGAGCCGATCCAGGGCGAGGCGGGGGTGTTGGTGCCGCCGGCCGGTTATCTGCCGGCGGTGCGGGAGCTGACGCGTGAGCGGAACGTGCTGCTCGTGGCGGACGAGATCCAGTCGGGTCTTGGCCGGACGGGGAAGACCTTCGCTTGCGAGCACGAGGGCGTGGTGCCGGATGTGTATGTGCTCGGCAAGGCGCTGGGCGGCGGGATCGTGCCGGTGTCGGCGGTGGTGTCGTCGGCCGATGTGCTCGGGGTGTTCCGGCCCGGTGAGCACGGTTCGACGTTCGGAGGGAATCCGCTGGCCTGTGCGGTGGCCCTGGAAGTGATCGCGATGCTGCGGACGGGCGAGTTCCAGGCGCGGTCCGCGGAGCTGGGCGCTCATCTGCACCGGGAACTGGGGGCGTTGACCGGCACGGGACGAGTGCGGGCGGTGCGCGGGCGGGGGCTCTGGGCGGGCATCGACGTCGCGCCGCGGTACGGCACGGGGCGGGAGGTGTCCGAGAAGCTGATGGAGCGGGGGGTGCTGGTGAAGGACACACATGGGCCGACGGTGCGGATCGCACCGCCGTTGGTGATCGGGAAGGAAGATCTGGACTGGGGGCTCGCGCAGTTGCGGGCAGTACTGGGGATCTGAGCCGCTCGGCGAGGACCCGGGCGGGCTGCCGGCAGGGGCAGGGCCAGGGGGATCGCCACATATGCACCTTGCGTAGGTATGTAAAGCCAAAGATCGGTGAGAGGGGACACCGGGGCATCGCCGCTTCCTGCGCGTCTCCCCTACAGTCACTTTGTGATCTTTGGGATGGTGTGCGCGCTGGGCGCGGCGGTCTGCTTCGGTACCGCGACGGTTTTGCAGGCGGTTGCCGCGCGGTCGGCCGCTACGGGTGGGGGCGGGGAGGCGGCGCTGCTGCTGCGGGCCTTGCGGCAGTGGCGGTATCTGGCCGGGCTGGCGCTGGACGGGCTGGGGTTCGTGTTCCAGATCATCGCCCTGCGGTCGATCCCGATCTACGCGGTCGCGGCGGCGCTCGCGTCCAGCCTGGCGGTGACCGGGGTGGTCGCGGCGCGACTGCTGAAGGTGCGGCTGAGCGGGACGGAGTGGGGTGCGGTCGGGGTGGTGTGCGCCGGGCTCGCCATGCTGGGGCTGGCGTCCGGGGCCGAGGGGGGCCGCCACGGGTCGACGGCGCTGAAGTACGCGATGCTCGCTATCGCCGTGGTGGTGCTGCTGCTCGGGCTGTTCGCGGGGCGGTGGTCCGGGCGGGGGCGGGCGCTGGCGCTCGGCCTGGGAGCCGGGTTCGGGTTCGGGGTGGTGGAGGTGTCGGTGCGGCTGATCGACTCGCTCGCACCGTCGGAGCTGTTCACCAACCCGGCGACCTACGCCCTCGTCATCGGCGGGGGCGCCGCCTTCCTGCTGCTGACGTCGGCGTTGCAGCGCGGCTCCGTGACCACCGCCACCGCCGGGTTGGTGATCGGCGAGACGATCGGGCCGGCGGCGGTGGGTGTGGTGTGGCTCGGGGACCGTACCCGGGACGGGCTGGCCTGGCTTGCGGTGCTGGGATTCCTGATCGCCGTCGCGGGGGCGCTGGCGCTGGCGCGGTTCGGGGAGGCACCGACCACGGACGTCCCGACCACGGAAGCGGCGGCGTGAGCGATTCCTCCTCCGGCTGCTTGTCCGCTGGTGGCCGCGGAGCCGATGGAGAACAGCGCGATTACGGCCCCGCCGATTCCGGCAGTGCCGCGCACAGCGCGTCCAGGGTGCCCGCCCATGCACTGTCCGGTGGGGTCCCGTAGCCCACCACCAGTGCGTCGTGCGGCTCGACGGTCGCCTCGGGGTGCCGGAAGCGGTGCAGCCCGTGCACCGCGAGGCCCTGCCAGGCCGCCGCCCGCAGCGTCGCCTGCTCGGTGCCCGGCGGCAGCCGCAGCACCACGTGCAGGCCCGCCGCGATACCCGTGGCGCTGACCTGCGGGGCCCTGCGCGCGAGTTCCGCGACGAGTGCGTCCCGGCGACGGCGGTAGCGCAGCCGGGCGGCGCGCACATGCCGGTCGTAGGCGCCGGAGGTGAGGAACTCGGCGAGTGTCAGCTGGTCCAGGGCCCCGCAGGAGTCGATGTGCCCCTTGGCCTTCGCCGCCTCCCGGGCGAGGTCCGGCGGCAGGACCAGCCAGGCCAGTCTGAGGCCGGGGGCGAGGGACTTGCTTGCCGTACCCGCGTAGGCGACATGGTCCGGGTCCAGGCCCTGGAGGGCGCCGACGGGCTGGCGGTCGTAGCGGAACTCGCCGTCGTAGTCGTCCTCGACGATCAGGCCGCCGGTGCGGCGCGCCCAGTCGACGGCGGCCGCGCGCCGGTCGCGGTGCAGGGTGCCGCCCATCGGGAACTGGTGGGCGGGGGTGAGCAGGACCGCGTCCTCGTCCGTCAACTCCCCCGGGTTCGTCCCCCGTTCGTCGAACGGCAGCGGGACCGTCCGCAGCCCGGCCTGAGCCAGCAGGTTCCAGTGCACGTAGAGGCCGTACGACTCCACCGCGACGGTGCTCGCGCCGCGCGCCCGCAGTACCGCGCCGAGAATGCGCAGACCGTGCGAGATGCCCGCGCACACCAGGATGCGTTCCGGGTCGGTGCGCACACCCCGGGCACGGGCGAGGTAGTCGGCGAGGGCGGTGCGCAGTTCGATGCGGCCGCGCGGGTCACCGTAGTCGAGGGCCTGGTACGGGGCCCCGGTGAGGGCGCGGCGGGCGGCCTTGAGCCACTGGGCGCGGGGGAAGGAGGCCAGGTCGGGGGTGCCGGGGATCAGGTCGTAGGCGGGGCGGTCGACGGTGCGGGAGCGGGGTGCGGGCGCGGCGGGCCGGCTCACCGCCCGGTCGGCCACCCTGGTGCCCGAGCCCTGCCGTGCCGTCAGCCAGCCCTCCGCGACCAGGTCGGCGTACGCGTCGGCGACCGTGTTGCGGGCGATGCCCAGGTCGGCGGCGAGGGTGCGGGAGGAGGGCAGCCGGGTGCCGGGAGCCAGCCGACCGGTGCGGACGGCCTCGCGCAGGGCGTCGGTGAGCCCCCTGCGGCGGCCGGGACCCGTCGGCTCCAGGTGTAGGTCGACGCCCAAAGTGGCCCAGGATTTCGCCATGGGAATGGACCATACCGCTGGGCTGCCTCACTTCTAGGGTCGAAGTCATGCCGACAGAAGAAGCCACCGCGTACGCGCCCGAGCAGCCCGCCCGGCTGCTCTGGGCCCAGCACGCCCCCGAGGTCTACAGGGCGATGGTCCGCCTGGACGCGGCCGCCCGGCAGGGCCTCGACCCGAAGCTGCTGGAGCTGGTGAAGATCCGCGCCTCGCAGCTCAACCACTGTGCGTTCTGCCTGGACATGCACACCAAGGACGCGCTCGCGGCCGGTGAGCGCGTCGAGCGGATCGTCCAGCTCGGCGCGTGGGAGGAGTCGAGGCACTTCTACACGGAGAAGGAGCTCGCCGCCCTGGAGCTGACCGAGGCGGTCACCGTGCTGACCGACGGCTTCGTCCGGGACGAGGTGTACGAACACGCCGCCAAGCACTTCGAGGAGCCCGAGCTGGCGCAGCTGATCGCCGCGATCACGGTGATCAACGCGTGGAACCGGTTCGGCGTGACCTGCCGCATGGCTCCCGGCCACTACGAGGCGGGACAGCACAAGTGAGCCGTACGTCATGAGCAAGGTGGATGTCTTCCGTGCGCTGCACAGGCGCCGCACCCCGGACGACCCGCTCGTCCTCCCCGGACCCTGGGACGTGGTGAGCGCCCGGGTTTTCGTCGAGGCCGGTTTCCCCGCGCTCGCGACGCCCAGCGCGGGGATCGCCGCTTCCCTCGGACACGAGGACGGGTCCACACCGACCGAGGAGATGTTCGCTGCGGTGGCGCGCATCGCACGGACCGTGGACGTGCCGGTGTCGGCGGATGTCGAGGACGGTTACGGGCTCGCGCCCGAGGAGCTGGTGGAGCGGCTCCTGGAGGCGGGCGCCGTGGGCTGCAACCTCGAGGACTCGAACGGAGGTGTCCTCAAGGACCCGCACGAGCACGCCGAGTGGCTCGCCGGGGTGCGGTACGCGGCGGGCGACCGGCTCTTCGTCAACGCCCGCGTCGACACCTTCTGCCACGGGGACGGCGACCCCGAACGGGCCATCGAGCGGGCCGCGTTGTACGTCGCCGCGGGCGCCGACTGCATCTATCCGATCGGTGCCCCGGCGGACGTGCTGCCGCTGCTGCGGTCCGGGATCCAGGGGCCGATCAATGTGCACGGCACGCTGGACGGCAGGGGCCCCTCGCCCACCGAACTCGGTGAACTCGGGGCCACCCGCGTCACGTTCGGGCCCGGGCTGCAGCGCTGGGCTGCGCTGGCACTGCAGGGGATGGCCGAGCAGCTGAGGAAGCGGCAGTGATCAGGACAGCCACGCCTTCCATGTCGAAGCGTGGCTGTCCACCCACTTCTTCGCCGCCTGTTCCGGGGTCAGCTTCTGGTCGGCGATCATCAGGGAGACCTGGTTCTGGTCCTCGGTCGTCCACTTGAACTTCTTCAGGAAGGCCGCCGCCTTGCCGCCCCGCTTCGCGAAGTCGGCGTTGAGGTACTTCTGCAGCGGGGTGTGCGGGTAGGCGCAGGCGACCTTCGCCGGGTCCGTGTCGCAGCCCTCCTTGTACGGCGGCAGCTTCACCTCGGTCATGGGGACCTTCTTGAACAGCCACTGCGGCGCGTACCAGTACGTCAGGAAGGGCTTCTTCTCCTTGGCGAACTGTTTCATCTGGGTGATCTGTGCGGCCTCGGAGCCCGCGAACACCACCTGGTAGTCCAGCTTCAGGTTCTTCACCAGCGCCTTGTCGTTGGTGACGTAGGACGGTGAGCCGTCCATCAGCTGGCCCTTGCCGCCGCTCTCCGCGGTGCGGAACAGCGACGAGTACTTGTTGAGGTTCTTCCAGTCGGTGATGTCGGGGTGCTGCTTGACCAGGTACGTCGGCACATACCAGCCGATGTGGCCGGTCACTCCGAGGCCGCCGCCGCGCGCGATGGTCTTCTTGTCGTCGACGTAGCGCTTCTCCTGGTCGGGGTGGCCCCAGTCCTCCAGGATGGCGTCGACGCGGCCCTGGCTGAGCGCGTCCCAGGCGGGGACCTCGTCGACCTGGACGGTGTCGACGCGGTAGCCGAGCTTGTGCTCCAGGAGGTACTGGGCGACAGCCACGTTGGACTGCGCACCCACCCACGACTGGACGGACAGGGTCAGGCTCTTGGCGCCCTGCGCGTTGGCGAACGGGGACGCCTGCTTGGTCATGTCGGCGGCGCCGCAGCCGGTGAGCAGCACCAGGGAGCCCACCACGGCGGCCGTACTCAGAGCCGTACTCGTCTTCGTACGAAGTCGCATGTCACGCTCCCTTCTTCGCGCGGCGTTCGGTCGGCTGGGTCACCCGGTCGAGCATCAGGCCGAGGCAGACGATCGCGGCGCCCGCCACCAGGCCGGTCGCCAGGTCGCCCTGGGCCAGGCCGAAGACGGTGTCGTAGCCGAGCGCGCCACCGCCGACCAGGCCGCCGATGACGACGACGGCGAGGACGAGGACCACGCCCTGGTTGACGGCGAGCAGCAACGCCGGGCGGGCGAGCGGGAGTTGTACCTGGCGCAGCTGCTGGGCGGGGGTCGCGCCGAGCGAGCGCGCCGACTCCAGGGCGGCCGGGTCGACCTGGCGCAGGCCCTGCGTGGTGATGCGGGCGACGGCGGGCAGCGCGTAGACGACGGCGGCCGCCGCGGCGGGCGCGCGGCCCACGCCGAACAGCGCGACCACCGGGATCAGGTACACGAACTGCGGCATCGTCTGGAAGACGTCCAGGACGGGCCGGAGCAGACGCTCGAACCGGTCGCTGCGGGCCGCCGCGACACCGATGGCGAAGCCCAGGACCAGGGTGACGGCGACGGCCGCCAGCACCTGGGAGAGCGTGTCGAGCGAGGGCTGCCACACGCCGAGCACGCCGATCGCGGCCATGGCGAGGACCGCGGTGAGCGCGGTGCGCCAGGTGCCGATCAGCCAGGCCAGGGCGGCGACGACGAGCAGGACCGACCACCAGGGCAGCGACTGCAGGCCGCTGCGGACCGGGTTCAGCACCCAGGTGGTGAAGTGGCCCGCCCAGTCGGCGGTGCCGCCCACGACGGGCACGCCCGAGTACAGGTGCGCGGTCATCCAGTCGACGGCACGGTTGACCGGCGCGGCGATGTCGAACGTCCAGGAGTCGGGCCAGTCGAGGCGGCCCGCCAGCCGTCCGGCGAGCGCGACGGCCACGGCGGCGGCAGCGGCGTAGAGCCACGGCCTCAGGCTTCCGGGCTCCTCGCCGGCCAGCTCGCCCGCGGCGCCGGTCACCCGGTCCAGTACGACGGCGAGCAGCACGATCGGGATGCCGGCCGCGAGCGCCGCGCCCACGTCGACGGAGGCCAGCGCCTGGTAGACGCGGTCACCGAGGCCGCCCGCGCCGATGACGGAGGCGATGACGGCCATCGACAGCGCCATCATGATCGTCTGGTTGAGGCCGAGGAGGAGCTCCTTGCGGGCCAGCGGGATCCTGGCGGTCAGCAGGCGCTGGGGCGCGGTGGCGCCGAGCGAGTCGACGGCCTCCAGGACCTCCTTGTCGGCGCCCTGCAGACCGAGGGCGGTGAGGCGGGCCATCGGCGGGGCGGCGTAGACGACGGTCGCGAGGACCGCGGCGGGCACGCCCATGCCGAAGACCAGCACGACGGGCAGCAGATACGCGTAGGCGGGCAGCACCTGCATGGTGTCGAGGACCGGGCGCAGGCCGCGGTCGAGGCGGTCGGAGAGCCCGGCGGCGAGCCCGAGGACCACGCCGACCGCGACCGAAACGAGCACGGCGACCACCATCAGTGCCAGCGTCTGCATGGTCGGCACCCACATACCGAGCAGACCGCAGGCCAGGAACGCGGCGCCCGTACCGAGGGCGAGCCGCACTCCGGCGACGCGCCAGGCGACGAGGGCACCGATGGCCGTGACGCCGGCCCAGCCCGCGGCGAGGAGGACCAGATAGACGGCGCGTACGGAGATCACGACCGCGTTGCTGATGTAGCCGAAGAAGTAGAGGAACAGCGGGTTGCTGTCCCGGTTGTCGATGATCCAGTTGCTGGCGCCGGTCAGCGGCTTGGACAGGTCGACGGTGAGGGCGGCGGGCCAACTGCCGCTGGCCCAGCGGGCGTTGGCGAGCGGGACGAGGATCGCGGCGGCGAGGGCGAGGAGCAGCAGCTTCTGCACCGCACGGTGTTTCAGCAGACCGCCGGGCAGTGCGCGCGGGGCGGATGCGGTGACCGTGGCCATCAGGCCGCCTCCTTCCGCGGCTCCGTTCCGGCGACGACGCCGAGCAGCCTCTCGTGGTCGACGACCCCCAGGCAGCGGCCGTCGTCGACCACACACGCCGGCTTGCCGCTCGCGGCCACGACCTTGATCGCGTCGGCGACGAGCTCGCCGGGGGCGAGCGCCCCGGGATGCTCCGTGCCGCCGCAGTCCCCGGGCCGCATGGCCGTGCGTACGGTCATGACCTGCTCACGGGAGACGTCCCGGACGAACTCGCGGACGTAGTCGTCCGCCGGGCTGCCGACGATCTCCTCCGGAGTGCCCAGCTGGACGACTCGGCCGTCGCGCATCAGGGCGATGCGGTCGCCGAGCTTCAGGGCCTCGCTCAGGTCGTGGGTGATGAAGACCATCGTGCGGCCCTCCTCGCGGTGCAGGCGGACCACCTCCTCCTGCATGTCCCGCCGGATCAGCGGGTCGAGGGCGCTGAACGGCTCGTCGAACAGCAGGACCTCGGGGTCCACGGCCAGGGCGCGGGCGAGACCCACGCGCTGCCGCTGGCCGCCGGAGAGCTGGCTCGGACGGCGCTGCTCCATGCCGTCCAGGCCGACCTTGGCGACGACCTCCTGGGCGCGTGCCCGCCGCTCGGACCTGCCCACACCCTGGATCTCCAGGCCGTACGCCACGTTGTCGAGGACCGTGCGGTGCGGCAGCAGGCCGAAGTGCTGGAAGACCATGGCGGCGCGGTGGCGGCGCAGTTCGCGCAGCCGGGACTTGTCCATGGCGCGGACGTCCTCACCGTCGATGGCGATCGTGCCGGCCGTCGGCTCGATCAGCCGGGTCAGACAGCGCACCAGCGTGGACTTGCCGGAGCCGGACAGGCCCATCACCACGAACACCTCGCCCTTGCGCACGTCGAAGGAGACGTCACGGACTGCGGCCGTGCAGCCCGTACGGGCGCGGAGTTCGGCGGGTTCCAGCGAGGTCAGTCCGGCATCGGCGGGGACCCGGTCGGCCTTCGGGCCGAACACCTTCCACAGCCCCTCGACGGAGAAGACCGGCTTGTTCTTGACGTTCATCACGCACCACTTCCGATCAGGTCGACGGCTTTCTCCCCGACCATCAGCACTCCGATCATCGGGTTCACGGCGGTCATGGTCGGGAACACGGAGGCGTCCGCGATGCGGATCCCCTCCAGACCGCGGATCCTCAACTGCGGGTCGACGACGGCCAGTTCGTCGTCGCTCGCCCCCATCCGGCAGGTCCCCGCCGGGTGGTACACGGTGTGCGCGACACTGCGGGCGTACACGCTCAGCTCCTCGTCGCCGGTGATGTGCGGGCCGGGCGCCACCTCGCGCTTGAGCCAGCTCGCCAGCGGCTCCGTCCGCGCGATCTCGCGGGCGAGGCGGATGCCGTCGACCAGGGTGCGGCCGTCGTAGTCGTCCTCGTCCGTGAAGTACCGGAAGTCGAGGGCGGGCTTGGCCGACGGGTCGGCGCTGGTCAGGTACAGCCGGCCGCGGCTCTTCGGCTTCGGGATGTTGGGCGTCATCGAGACGCCGTACCTGGGCCGCTCGTATCCCAGCCGCTCCGGATTGTCCGTGAAGGGCACCTGGTAGAAGTGGAACATCAGGTCAGGGCCCTGGTGTTCGGGGTCGCGGCGCACGAACAGCCCGGCGTCGCTGTCCATCGCGGAGTTCTCCGGGAGGGGGCCGTGGGTCTCCCAGACGATCACCGACTCGGGGTGGTCGAGGAGGTTCTCGCCGACGCCCGGCAGGTCGAGCGCCACGGGTATGCCGAGCGCCTCCAGATCCTGCCGAGGACCGATGCCCGAGTGCAGCAGCAGCCGCGGGGAGTCGACGGCACCGGCACAGAGCAGCACCTCGCTGCGCGCCCGTACGAGGATCTCCTCGCCGTCCTTGGTGCGGACGTGCACGCCCTCGGCCCGGGTGCCGTTCAGCTCCAGCCGGTACGCCCAGGTCTCCAGGAGGATCGTCAGGTTCTCGCGCTCGTCCATCACCGGGTGCAGATAGGCCACCGAAGCCGACGACCGCTTGTTGTTCTCGGGGTGGTAGGCGAGGTCGAAGAAGCCCACGCCCTCGGTGAACGGCGAGCGGTTGAAGCCCTCGATCCGGGGCACGCCGAGCGCGTGCTGCGCGGCGTCGACGAAGTCGTTGGCGATGTCGTTACGGTCCTTCTCGTCGACCGGGACGATGTTGTTCAGCAGCCGGGCGAAGTACGCCTCCATCGGCACCGCGCCCCAGCCCTTGGCGCCGGCCTCCTCCCACTCGTCCCAGTCGGACGGCAGCGGCTTGAAGGCGATCAGAGTGTTGTGCGAGGAGCAGCCACCGAGCACCCGGGCCCGGCTGTGCCGGATGTGCGAGTTGCCGCGTGGCTTGCTCGGTGGTGGGGTAGTCGTAGTCCAGCTCACCGCCAAGAAGGCCCATCCAGCGGCGCAAGGTCAGTACGTCCTCACGCCCGACGTCACTGGGGCCGCCCTCGATGACGGCGACGGTGACATCGGGGTTCTCGGTCAGCCGGGAGGCGATGACGGAGCCGGCCGTTCCGCCTCCGATGACGACGTAGTCGTAGATCTGGGTGTTCTCGGACATGGGGTGTGGTAACTCCAGGTAATAAGTTCGAGGGGACGCGCCCCTTAAGGGGCGCGGGGAACTGCGCGACCAGCCACGACGCAGCCGCAGACAACCGACGGCCTACAAACGGCACCCAGCGGCGCGCAGCGCAGTCTCAGCCGCGGAACCAGCGCACAGCCCTGGGCGCCAGGTTCTGATACACGTGCTTGCTCTCGCGGTACTCGGCCAGCCCCGCAGGGCCCAGCTCACGCCCCACCCCGCTCTTGCCGAACCCGCCCCACTCCGCCTGCGGAAGATAGGGATGGAAGTCGTTGATCCACACGGTGCCGTGCCGCAGACGACCGGCCACCCGCCGGGCCCGCCCCGCGTCGGCGGTCCAGACGGCACCCGCGAGGCCGTACTCCGTGTCATTGGCGAGGGCGACGGCCTCGTCCTCGGTACGGAACGTCTCCACCGTGAGGACGGGCCCGAAGACCTCTTCGCGCACCACGCGCATCTCGCGGTGGCACTGGTCGAGGACGGTCGGCTCGTAGAAGTAGCCGCCCGCGGGGCGCTCCTCGGACGGCTCGGGGCGCCTGCCGCCGGTCCGCAGCACCGCGCCCTCGGCCAGCGCGGAGGCGACGTACGACTCGACCTTGGCGCGCTGCTGCGCGGAGACGAGGGGACCGCACTCGACGCCGTCCTCGGTGCCGCGGCCCAGGCGGATCCGGGCGGCCCGGCGGGCGAGCTCGGCGACGAAGCGCTCCCGTACGGACTCCTCGACGATGAGGCGGGAGCCGGCCGAGCAGACCTGGCCGCTGTGGATGAAGGCCGCGTTCAGGGCCTGGTCGACGGCGGTGTCGAACCCTTCGTCCGTCGCGCAGGCGTCGGCGAAGACGACGTTGGGGTTCTTGCCGCCGAGTTCCAGGGCGACCTTCTTGACGCTCGGGGCGGCGGCCTGCGCGACCTTGGTGCCGCTGACCAGGCCGCCGGTGAAGGAGACCAGGTCGACGTCGGGGTGCTCGGCGAGCCGGGCACCGACCGTGTGGCCGGGGCCGGTGACGATGCCCGCGACGCCGGTGGGGAGCCCGGCCTCGGAGAGCAGGTCGATGAGCGCGATGGTGGTGAGCGGGGTGATCTCGCTCGGCTTGATCACGAAGGTGTTGCCCGCCGCGAGAGCCGGAGCGATCTTCCAGCTGGCCTGGAGGAGCGGGTAGTTCCAGGGCGTGATCAGTGCGCAGACCCCGACCGGTTCGTGTACGACGACGCTGTGGATGTCGGGCGAGCCCGCGTCGACGACCCGGCCCGGGGCCTCGCCGGCCACCAGGTCGGCGAAGTAGCGGAAGGCGTCGGCGACGCAGTCGATGTCGACCCGGCCCTCTTCGACGGTCTTGCCGGCGTCGCGGCTCTCCAGCAGCCCGAGCCGCTCGCGGTCGCGCACGAGCAGGTCGGCGACGCGGCGCAGCAGCGCGGCGCGCTCGGCCACGGGGGTGCGGGGCCAGTCGCCGTGGTCGAAGGCGCGCCGGGCGGCAGCGACCGCCAGGTCGGTGTCCTTCTCGTCGCCCTCCGCAACCAGAGCGAAGCCCTGGCCGTCCGCGGGGTCGATGATCTCGCGCGTGGCACCGGAGACGGCTTCTCGCCACTCGCCTGCCACGTGGATGGTCGCCTGCGCGTCCAGCCCCTGGGTTTCCGCTCTCTCCGCCATGCCGTATTGCCTTCCGTTCCTGTTCGGTGCCCCTGAGTGACACGTGTGTCCCTCACGAGGACCGTGAGCGCCTGCCCCCCGCCTTCGGTTGCATGCGCAATCCATGGCGGAAAGTGCGCTGCGTCACTGAAAATGCGGGCAAAAGGTGCGAAAGAGGAGCGGATCGGAACGGAGAGCGGTCAGCCTGTGCCCGACTTCGCGTCACAGGTCGTGTAGGGCGGGCAGAACCAGGCCAACGCCGTGGTGAGCTGGGTGAGTTGGTCCTCGTGGCTGGCGGAGTCGGGGCCGTAGGAGGCGATGGCGTAGATGTTGCCGTCCGCCGCGACGAAACGCTCGTCGTAGACGTGCCAGGTGCCGATGTCGGGTTCGCCCTTGAGCGCGTCGGCCTGGTACTCCAGCCGTGAGCCGGTGAAGGCGCCGTCGTCGAGCTTCTGCAGATCGAGCTTCTTGAAACCGGCGGGCTTGGGCGTCTGGTCGGACAGATACAGCTGGAAGGAAGCGTCGGGGGACGACTCCTGCACCTGGTACACCTGCAGCCGGTGCTTCTGGTCGGCGCTGCGGTAGTTGACCACGGCCATCCCATACACCGAGGCGACGCTGCTGCGCGACCACCCCTCGGGTATCGCGATCCGGAACCCCTCGGTGTCGTCACGCAGCTCGTACCCCGCGGGCGGCGCGGAGGCCGACGGGGACGGCGACGCCGTGCCGTCGGCGAACGGCGACTGCGACACGTCCGGCGACGCGGAGGCCGTCGAGGACGGGACGGGACTCGCCGCCACGTGCTTCTTCCCCGACCCGTCGCCCTTGCCGACCACCAGGGTCAGTACGAGGCTCACGGCGACCCCGACCACGGCGGCACCGACGACCACGGACCAGACGAGCCGCCGGTTGAGCCCTGCGGCGGGGGCGGGTGAAGGGAGCGGCTCGGGGGGCGGCCAGGAGACATCACTGGACCACTCCGGCGCGGTGCCCTCGGCCCCCGGAGCGTGCCAGGCGCTGTCCACACCACTGCCGGGCCAGCCCTGCGCACCGACGGTGGGTGTCTCCGGCCCGACGGTGGGAGTCTCCGGTCCCACGGTGGGAGTCGATGTCGGAGGCTCCGGGTATTCCGGGGCCGTGACCGGCGCCCCCTCCTGCGCCGGCGTCGGCAGCGTCGGTTCGGCCGCCTGCGGGCCGCCCGTGCCGGCCTCCCAGCGCTGGGTGTCCTCGTTCCAGTACCGCTGTCCCCCGCTCATCGTGTCCCGCTCACCGCCCCAGGAGGCCGGCCAGGGCGCCGGCGGAGGAGAGGAAGGTGACCAGGGCCTGGGAGTCGGTGAGCAGTTCACGCAGACGCTGGCGGCGCGTGGGCGCCACCTGGCCGGTGCGGGTGATCTCGGTCTCCGTGTCGGCGAGCGCCCGACCCAGCGCGACCGTCTGGTCGGTGCTGTTCACCAGCGCCAGGTCCTCCCGCAACTTCCGCACGGCCACGAGGAGTTGCCGGGTCTCCTCGTCCGGCTGCGCCCCCGTGCCCTGGTGCACATGGCTCTCCGCGCTTGCGCCCCGGCCGGCGGCGACCGCGTTGTTGCTGCCCGAGATGTCACCGATGTTGATGCTCGGCTGTTCACTGGCCATTGCTGTCGGCCCCCTTCTGCGGCGCCGCGCCGCCCGAGACATTGGAACCGGAGGAGTAGGACGACGAGGCGGAGTTCTGCATGCCCGCCGCGATCGAGTTGTTGCTGCCCGAGATGTTGCCGATGTTGACGTCGCCGTTGCTGATGTTAACGATCTTCTGCATGAACTCGCCGGTCTCGTAACCGGCTTCGGCGAGCGCCGCCCGCACCCCGTTGGCGACCCGGTCCTGCACGCTCTTCAGATAGCGCGCCACGTCCATCTCCTGGAAGAGCGAACCGGTCTGCACCGAACCCAGTTCGCGCACCGACAGCGCCGGGCCGTCGGGCAGCGCGCCCGCGTACCCGCCGGTCAGCAGCCGCCACACGTAGACCAGGCCGCGGCCGAGCTGGGCGAACGAGCGCCCCGCCGAAGCGGGCACCAGCACGACGGCGCCGGCCGCCTTGCCCAGCACGTTGTTGTTGCGGAACCGGTGCGCCGTACGGTCGGCGTCCTTGAACTCCGTACGCACCGGCGTCAGCACATGCGGCGCGATCTCCAGCATCAGCATCCGGCCCTGGGTGTGGATGCGCACGAAGACCGCGACGACCAGCTCCTCCTCCCAGCCGCCGACGCGGATCCGCAGGAAGTGCCGCCGCTTCTCGGCGCCCTCCTCGACCGCCCGCGCCCGGTGCTCCTCGAAGGCCTGCGGGGTGTACGGCGCCTGGTCCCGGGTGAGCAGTCCCTCCGCGGGCAGGAACACGCACTCGTCGATCTCCAGCCAGCGCAGCCGGTCGCGGACGCCGGGGCCCGCGTACTCGGCCGGGACGCGAAGCTGTTCGAGCAGCGGGCGGACCCGCTCCAGAACCGCGCGGTTGCTGAGCGGCTGCTGCTTCTTCAGCTCGTCCCGCCGCAGTTCGACGGCGAGCACCCAGGTGTTGTACGCCGCTCCGGCCCCGCAGAACGGACGCGCCTCGTGGTACATGACCAGCGGCGCGTGCTGCTCGATGCGGATGCGCTGCTTCAGCCGCTGGAAGCGGGGGTTCTCGGCCTGCTCGGCGGGGTCGGAGGCGGCGTCCGGGAAGCGCTGCGGGGAGAGCTCGGCGGCCAGTGCGCGGCTGAACTGGTGGCGCTGGGAGTGCACACACCAGGCGATGAGCGCGAACACGGCGAGCGTGAGCCAGGCCTGCCACGGCTTGATCGCGTCGGCGAGGCTGGTCGGCGAGAGCGCTTCGCCGACGCTCGGCGAGTTCGAGTAGCCGTAGCCGTAGTCCGAGCTGTACGAACCGTAGGAGGAGCTGTTGTCCGAGCCGCCGCCGAACGCGGCGACGACCATCAGGACCAGTATCGTCGCGAAGAACGTACGGCCCCACCAGCGGACGAGGAACGCGGCGATCCGGCGGTACAGCGGCGGCTGTTCGCCGCGCCCCCTGACCCACGGCGCGAGGGCGAGCAGCACGCTCGGCCAGAGGAAGAAGAGCAGCAGCCCTCCGCTGAGGGCCGAGCCGACCACCCACAGCCCGAGGATCGCCCCGGCCCACAGCAGCTCCTGGCGGCGGGCGCGCAGGGCGTGCGCGAGGACCCGGGCGGCGTCGAAGCCGAGCGAGGGCGCCACGATCCGCTGCTCGTTGAGGTGCAGTTCCTCGATCACGCGGTCGCGGTAAGCGGAGTCCAGATAGGTGCCCGCGCACAGCAGCCGGGTCGCCTCGCTGGCGTGCGGCGGAGTGGGCGGTGGTGTGGGTGGCGCGCCTGCGGGCGTCGTCGGCTGTGGTTGCTGTGGCACAAATGCGGTGCTCACGCGAACTCCCCCGATGCGTGGAAAGACCGTTGTCAGACGTTCAGTTGACAAACCATCAGCATAGAGGGGCCGGTGGTGCGGGTGGAAGCGGAATGCCAAGGGACGGACACGGAGAGCAGGGATGGACGCCCCGATATTCTTTGACTAAGGTCAAAGAATGGAGCCAGGACATACGGAGCCGGTGTCGACGGAGCAGGTGGCGGCACTCCGCCGGTTCAACCGCTACTTCACACGCCGCATCGGGGCCCTGGACGACCACTACCTCGGCCAGGACCGCCCGCTCGGTGAGGCCCGTCTGCTGTTCGAGATCGCCGAGAACCCGGGCGGGGTCTCACTCCGGGAACTCAGGAGCCGCCTCGGCCTCGACGCCGGCTACCTCAGCCGCATGGCGAAGGCGCTGGAGACACAGGGCCTGGTCCGGCTCAGTGTCCACCCGGACGACAACCGGCTGCGCATGGTGGAGCCGACGCCCGCCGGACACGTCGAGGTCAAGGAGCAGAACCGCCGGGCCAACGCCCTCGCCGCCGGCCTGCTGGACGCCCTCGACCCCGGCCGGCGCGCGCAGCTGATCGAGGCGATGACCACTTCGCAGCGTCTGCTGCGCCTGGCCGCCATCACCGTCGAACTCGTCGACGGCGCCGCCCCGGACGCCCGCGCCTGCCTGGACGCGTACGCCGCCGACATCGACGCACGCTTCCCGGAGGGCTTCGACAAGTCCGACCTGGTTGGCCCGGAAGAGGTGTCCGGGGAGGCGGGCGCGTTCTTCGTCGCGTACGAGGAGGGCCGCCCGGTGGGCTGCGGCGCGCTGCGCCGCCTGGAGCCCGGCGTCGGCGAGATCCGGCATGTGTGGGTGCACCCGCAGGCCCGGCGCCTCGGCCTCGCCCGCCGGATCCTCGGCGCCCTGGAGCAGGCGGCGGCCGCGCGCGGCTGCACCGTCGTACGCCTCGACACCCACGCGACCCTCACCGAGGCCCAGGCGATGTACCGGGCGTCCGGCTACACGGAGATCCCCGCCTACGTCGATCACGTCTACGGCGACCACTGGTTCGAGAAACGGCTGTCGGACCCGGCCGGCTGACCACCGGGCCGGCAGCTCGCGCACGGTCCGCCGCAGCCAGGCGGGTGCCGGGCGAGGCCGAGGCGGGTGGCGACCGCCCCCACCACCCGCCGTTTCAGGCCGAGTTCGGCGAGGGCGGTGTCCACGGGCCCGTGCAGCTTGCCCCGCCGAGACACGGTCGGGTGCCGGTCCTCGTGCAGGGCCTCCACATGCACCTCGGCGGCCGTCGTGTCCACGACCCCGAGTCGAGATCGGCGGTCCTTTCGCGCAGGACCGGTGCGTCCACCCACCCCGAGCAGCCCGTCGCGTGACCGCGAGACTCCATCGAGCAGGCACCCGCACAGCGGACCCGCTGGAACGGATCGCACAGAGCGTCCCGTCAGCCGCCCGAAAACACCGGCCGACGACCTGACGGGCCGGCCGGAGATCCACCCCGAAGACACGCCGCGCGCAGCCACACAGCACTCAACACCGCGCCCCGGACGAGCAGAAGGAGCGCATCGCCATCCTCAGCGGCGGATCGCACAGAGCGTGCCGTGGACCGCCCGGAAACGGTGGTCGACGACCTCACGGGCCGGGCCCGTCGAGTAGGCCGGGTGAGGTCCGCCACGCAGGCGCGCGCAACCCGCAAAACACTCAACACCGCGCCCCGGCCATCCTCAGCGGCGCCCGGACCGGCTCCGGGTCCAGGGCCGCGGACCCGCTGGAACGGATCGCACAGAGCGTCCCGTCAGCCGCCCGAAAACACCGGCCGACGACCTGACGGGCCGGCCGGAGATCCACCCCGAAGACACGCCGCGCGCAGCCACACAGCACTCAACACCGCGCCCCGGACGGGCAGAAGGAGCGGACGGCCATCTTCAGCGGCGCCCGGACCTGCTCCGGGGCGAGGTTCGCGGGTCCGCTGGAGCGGATCGCGTAGAGCGTGCCGTCGGCTGCTCGGAAGCGGTGGTCGATGACCTGGCGGGTGCCCTTGTGCTGGTCGTCGTAGCGGTACGACAGCTCCGCCCAGGTGTCGCCGTGGTCGCGCTCGACGACCTGGTAGCCGGGCTGCTTGGCGAAGCCGTAGCCGGGGTCGGTCTCGGCGCGGGTCAGGGAGTCGTACGGGGTGGACTCGGTGACCTCGAAGATCTGCAGCTGACGGCCGTCGGCGGGGGCGTCGTAGTAGACGATCCGGGCGAGCTTGCCCTGCTCCTCACGCCGGGTCCAGCCCTTCGGGACGTCGACCGAGTAGCCGACGGGGTCCTGGGCGCGGCGGTAGCCGACCGACGGGGACGAGGACGTCAGGAGCGAGGCGGACGCGGTGGGGGTGGGCGTCGGACTCTGCGGCGGGGTCGTCGTGACCGTGACGCTCACGCTCGTCGCGGGCGCGGCCCCGGTGCCGGGCGCGTGGTCGCGGTTGACGTACCAGGCGCCTGCTCCGGCGCCCGCGCCGAGGACGAGCGTGGCCGCAAGGACGGCCAGGACACGGCGGGCTCCGGCGCGCGGCTTCGCGGGAGGCGGAGGTGGCGGCCAGGTCGGCGGCAGGACACCGCCCGTGCGGGTCGGCGCGAAGGCCCAAGGCGGCGGCGCCTGGCCCGTCTGCGTCTCGGCCGACGACCACGGCGGCGGAGTCGCCGGCTGCCGGGCGGCCCAGGCCGCCTGGCCTCTGTCCTCGCTCGGTTCACGCTCCGGCCCGGAACCGGAGCGACCGCCGTCGTAGCCGTCCCAACCGCTCATGACACGCCCCCCGAATCACCCCATTGGGTACCGCTTCTGACGGTAGCGGCGAAAACGGCCACGGGCCCCGTTCCGGAAGGAACCGGAACGGGGCCCGTGCAGGGTCGTGACAGAACCGTGAAGCCGTGCGGCTCGGTCAGATGAGGCCGAGACCGCGGACCGCCTCGCGCTCCTCCTCGAGCTCCTTCACGGAGGCGTCGATGCGGGCGCGGGAGAACTCGTTGATGTCCAGGCCCTGGACGATCTCGTACTGGCCGTCCTTGGTGGTGACCGGGAAGGAGGAGATCAGGCCCTCCGGGACGCCGTAGGAGCCGTCCGACGGGATGCCCATGGAGGTCCAGTCGCCGTCCGCCGTGCCGTTGACCCAGGTGTACACGTGGTCGATGGCGGCGTTGGCGGCCGAGGCGGCCGAGGACGCGCCGCGGGCCTCGATGATCGCCGCACCGCGCTTGGCGACGGTCGGGATGAACTCCTCGGCCAGCCACTTCTCGTCGTTCACGGTCTCGGCAGCGTTCTTGCCGGCGACCGTGGCGTGGAAGATGTCGGGGTACTGGGTGGCCGAGTGGTTGCCCCAGATGGTCAGGCGCTTGATGTCGGCGACCGTGGTGCCCGTCTTCTTCGCGAGCTGGGTCAGCGCACGGTTGTGGTCGAGCCGGGTCATCGCGGTGAAGCGCTCGGCCGGTACGTCCGGCGCGGCGGCCTGCGCGATGAGCGCGTTGGTGTTGGCCGGGTTGCCGACGACGAGGACCTTGATGTCGTCCGCGGCGTTGTCGTTGATGGCCTTGCCCTGCGGCTTGAAGATGCCGCCGTTGGCGGAGAGCAGGTCGCCGCGCTCCATGCCCTTGGTGCGCGGGCGGGCGCCCACGAGGAGGGCGACGTTGGTGCCGTCGAAGGCGACGTTCGGGTCGTCCGTGATGTCGATGCCCTGCAGGAGCGGGAACGCGCAGTCGTCGAGCTCCATGGCCGTGCCCTCGGCGGCCTTCAGCGCGGGCGTGATCTCCAGCAGGCGCAGCTTGACCGGCACGTCCGCGCCGAGCAGCTGGCCGGAGGCGATGCGGAAGAGGAGGGCGTAACCGATCTGGCCGGCCGCGCCGGTGACGGTGACGTTCACGGGAGTGCGGGTCATGGCGTTCTCCGTATGACAGCTGGCGGTGGGCGTCCTTGCCCTGGGGTGCGGACGGACGTACAAATGATCGATCTCTTGGTATCAAGAGAGATCCACCGGTCAGGCTATCGCGCATCCGGGATCCCGGACGTCCGGGTCCGTGTGGCCCGTCCCACAGAGTGGACCGGCGACTCAACCGGCTCAGAAGAAAAGCGGGACGGGAGGAATAGTCGTCCCCATCCCGGGCACGCGAACCGTACCCCCACGGGAGTCCGGCACGGTCGGTCCCCCCACGGCGGCCGCCTCAGTCCCCCCTCTCCCGGACGGGGCGGCCGCCCCTTTTTCTGCCCTACTCGGTGCCGGCTACTTCGTGCAGCCCTTCTGCCCGGACGCCAGCGTCGCGCACGCCGTGGCCTCGCCCGCGTCCTTGACCGCGACCATCGGCGTGTAGGCGATGTTGTCCCCGGTGGCCGTGATGCTGTCGTTCTCCTTGGCCTTGCCGGCGGTCACCTGCACGGAATCCCCCTGGGTGGCCTGGGTGACCCGGCCCCACGCCGCACCGCACGTCTTGCTGTACCGCACCTCGACCGTGGAGGTGCCGACGACGGCGGTCTTGGCGGTGGTGACCGAGGCGGCGTCCTTGGTGCAGCCCATCGCCTCCGCGTCCTTGCCGGTGCAGGAGGCCCCGCTGCACTTCACTCCGGCCGGCAGGTCGGCCGGGGCACTGACGGACGGGGACGGCTTGGCCCCGCCCTCGTTCTTCTTGCCCGAGCCGTTGTCGGTCAGATAGAACACGGCCGCCATCACGACCAGTACGCCGACGAGACCCGCGAGGAACATCGTCAGCTTCCGCCTGCCGCCGCCCGGGGAGGAGCCCCCGCCGGAGCGCGGGCCCTGCGGCGGCTCACCGAACGGACTCGGCTTCGTCTCCGGCGTCCGGCCCTGACCGCCGGCCGCCGGCTGCGGCGCCGGAGCCGCTGCTGCGGGAGTACGCGCACCGGACGGTGACGGGCCCTTGTAGCCCGCCAGCCCCCACGAGTTGGCACCCGAGGAGCTCTCGGGCGCGTCCGCGGCGGGCGAGGCGCCGCTCTCCCGCACCGCGGCCGCCGCGTCCCGCACATCCGGCCCCACCGGCTGCGGCGGCACCGTCGGTGCCACGCCCGCCGGTCCCGCGATCCCGGGCATCGCCGTCGCGCTGCCGGACCTGCGGGCCGCAGAGCTGCTCTTGCTGCTCGCCTTGCCGCTCGCCTTGGCATTGGCGGGAGGCGCCCCGAACTCACCGAGCGCGGCGCGCGCCTGGGAGATGCGGATGGCCTCCATGGTCATGTCGTGGCGCATCTCCGAACGGCTCCAGGCACGCTCGGCGAGCTCCCACATGGTCGTCAGATGGATCGGGTTGGTACCCGTGACCTCGGCCAGCGCCACGATCGCGCCCTTGGGTGCGAGCAGCCGGCCGTTCAGGTACCGCTCCCAGGACGTCTTGCTGTAGCCCGTGCGGTCGGCCACCGACGCGATGCTCAGGCCACTGCGGTCCACGAGCCGGCGCAGCTGGCTCGCGAACTCCCTGACCTGCGGATCGAGTTCGTCCGGCAAGGCCCTCCAACGAGGCATTGCTTCCCCCCTCTTCCCCCCGGTTGGTGCTGGTGTTCCTCGCGTTCCCCCGCGCGTGGTACCCGTTCTGGCTACCCACAGGGATGCGCCCGGTAAGGATCTCGGTTCCCGGGATGGGGGCGCACGGGAGCGTTGGGGTCGTCCGACATGCACCGTTGCACGCCGACGCGACCGCGGTCCAATGTCCCACCGGCGGCCCCCTCCGCCGTCCGGCCGGACCCGCCCACACTAGGGCCCTCATCGAACAACCCCGTGTCAATTCCGCAAACTTGCCAATACATCGACACCGGAGACACACACGGACAACCTCGCCCGTCACGGTCGTATTCACCCCGCCCAGGGGCACCTCATCCGAGAGCGAGGACGCGCACGACCGCGATCACCAGCATGAGGAGCAGCAGCAGTACGGCGTACAGCAGCAGCCGCCCGCCCGGCCGCCGCCCGGTCTGTTCGGGCGTGTCCCACCAGGGCAGGGTGGGATCGTCCTCGTACTCCTCACCGCCCGGCCCTTCCGCTTCCCCCAAGCCGTCGGCGGGTTTCGCGGGAAGGGCAGCCTGGCGCGGCCAGGCCTGCACCGCCAGTTCCCAGCGCACCCCGAAGCGCTCGGCCTCCGTGTCGGCGAGGCCCGCGATCCGGCACAGGGCGGCGACCGCCTGCCGGGGCGGCGGCTGGGTGGCGTTGAGATAGCGGTGCCAGGAGGACTTGCTGTACGCGGTGCGGGCGCCGAGCGAGACGAGGCTGAGCCCCGTCCGGTCCTTGAGGAGCCGCAGCTGCTCCACGAAGTGCCGCACCTCCGGCGGCAGATCGTCCGGCAGCGGCTGCCAGCCGCCCATCGCGCACCTCCACGGCGTCCCTGGTGAGTCCCGGTCGCGTCGTCGCCCGGTCTGAGCAGGTGACGAAGCCGGCCGCCCGTTGGTTCCCGCGTTGCGGAACGGTCACCTCCGTGCCACAGCGCACTGACAGGCGATGAAGGGGCCGTTCACCGTGCAGGAGGGTTGCTTTCGGCGACGGCCCGTCCTTGCTCGGGGGAGAGGACGGGCCGGCGTCGTGAAAAGTTCCGCACGAGGACGGTCCGTGCGCGAACTAACCGTTCACCGTGAGATGCAGCGTGTCCTTCAGGAAGGGGATCTGCAGCCACGGGTGCGGCTGCACCATCATCGCCAGCAGCACGATCGCCAGGCCCAGCACGCCGTACGTCACGATGTCCGTGAAGCGGGAGCGTACGGCGAGCATGCCGACATCGGGCAGGATCCAGCGCAGCGCGGCCCCGGCCACCAGCGCGATGCCGATCAGCAGCGTGCCGTACCGGAAGACGTCCAGCGCGGTCAGCAGCAGGCCGAGCCCGACCAGGCCGAGGACGGCGAGGATCGGCCACTGCCGGGCGGGCGCGGGGGCATCGCTGGGAGCGGCCCGGCCGCCGCCCTCGGGACGTGCGGTGTCCTTCGTGAACAGCGGGAAGCGGCGCGTCACGCGACGCGGCCTGCCCTCGGCGTCGGGCGCGCTGATCGCGTCGCGGACGGTCTCCTCCGCCTGCCGCTCGGGGTCCTCGACCGCGCGCTCGGGCTGCTTCGCCGCGCCCTCGGGGCGCTTCGCCTCAGCCGGCACTGCGCTCCGCCGCCTCGACCACGTTGACGAGCAGCTGGGCACGGGTCATCGGGCCGACACCGCCGGGGTTCGGCGAGATCCAGCCGGCGACCTCGGCGACGCCCGGGTGGACGTCGCCCACGATCTTGCCCTCGGCGCTGCGCGAGACACCGACGTCGAGGACGGCGGCGCCCGGCTTCACGTCCTCGGGCCGGATCAGATGGGCCGAACCGGCGGCGGCGACGATGATGTCCGCGCGCTTGAGGTGGGACGAGAGGTCGCGGGTGCCGGTGTGGCACTGGGTCACGGTCGCGTTCTCGCTGCGGCGGGTGAGCAGCAGCGGCATCGGGCGGCCGATGGTGACACCGCGGCCTACGACCACGACCTCGGCGCCCTTGATCTCGACGCCGTACCGGCGGAGCAGGGTGAGGACACCGTTCGGGGTGCAGGGCAGCGGGGCCGGCTCGTTCAGGACGAGACGCCCCAGGTTCATCGGGTGCAGACCGTCGGCGTCCTTGTCCGGGTCCATCAGCTCCAGGATCCGGTTCTCGTCGATGCCCTTGGGCAGCGGCAGCTGGACGATGTAGCCGGTGCACGCCGGGTCCTCGTTCAGCTCCCGGACGACCGTCTCGATCTCCTCCTGCGTCGCCGTCTCCGGCAGCTCCCGCTGGATGGAGGCGATGCCGACCTGGGCGCAGTCGCGGTGCTTGCCGGCGACGTACTTCTGGCTGCCGGGATCGGTCCCGACGAGGATCGTGCCGAGGCCGGGCGTGACGCCCTTCTCCTTCAGCGCCGCCACGCGGGCGGTCAGATCGGACTTGATCGCGGCTGCGGTGGCCTTGCCATCGAGAATCTGGGCGGTCATGCCCCCATCCTCGCGGATGACCGCCCCCCGGTTCCAATCCGGGTGCCGTACCGGCGGCACGGCCATGATCGGCAAGATTGCACTTGCACAACACATGCGAAATGCCACTGGACAAGGCGAGCAGCCGTAAAGAACGATGAACGGCGCAGTATCGCGGTTCGTGTTCGGGGGGCAAACCGCTCACATCGTGTGATTCCTCCGTGCAATCCGCAATGTCCCCATATGCGCAACGGAGGAATCCCGCCATGAGTTACGGCGACCCGAACAACCCCTACGGCCAGCCCCAGCAGCCGCCGCCGCAGCCCGGTTACGGCTACCCCCAGCAGGGCGGCCAGCAGCCCTACGGCTACCCGCAGCAGGCCCCGCAGGGCGTGCCGCCGCAGCAGCCGGGCTACGGCTACCCGCAGGCGCCGCAGGCCCCCGCCGGCTACGGCTACCCGCAGCAGCCGGGTTACGGCGTGCAGCCGCCGTACGCGAACTGGGGCCAGCGCTTCCTGGGCACGCTGGTCGACGGGCTCGTGTTCCTGGTCCCCTACATCATCGTCATCGTCGGCGGGGTCTCCAAGACCTGGGCCGTGGCGATCATCGGCTACCTCGCCATCATCGGCCTGGCGATCTGGCAGCTGATCAAGGAGGGCCAGACCGGCCAGACGGTCGGCAAGAAGGCGGTCGGCATCCGCCTGGTGCGGGAGGCCGACGGGCAGCCCCTGGGCGTCGGCATGGCCTTCGTGCGCCGGCTCGCGCACTTCCTGGACAGCCTCGCCTGCTACCTCGGCTGGCTGTGGCCGGCCTGGGACGCCAAGCGCCAGACGTTCGCCGACAAGGTCTGCTCGTCGATCGTGATCCGTACGAACTGAGCGCTGCGTCACCCCATTTCCCGGAGGAACATCCCCCATGAGTTTCGGCGGCCCCAACAACCCCTACGGCCCGCAACAGGCCCAGCAGCCGGCCTACGGCTACCCCACGGCTCCCCCGGTGGGCCCCTACGGCGACGCTCCCGTGATGACCACGATGCCGGGCAGCGTGAGTGCGGGTCGCGTGCTGCTGTGGGTGATCGTCCCGCTGCAGCTCATCGGAGTGGCCCTGTTCGCCTTCGTCGCGGGGGTCGTTCGCAGGACGTCGAACGCCGGCGTCGAGAACGACGCCTCCTTCGAGAAGATCAAGGAGTACTCGTCCGGCGTGCTGTGGGCGCTGGTGGTGTTCGCGCTGGCCTGGGCGGTGTTCGCGGCCGTGCTGGCGCTCAAGTTCAGCGACGGCGGCAACCGTGTCCGGGTCACGGCCATCGTCTTCGGCGTCATCACCGCGATGCTCGGGATCTACCCCTTCGTCGTCGTGGGTCTCCTCCACACGGTTCTCGGCATCCTGATAGCCGTGTTCGCCGGCAACGCGAACGGAACCGCCTGGTTCAACCGCGTACGCCGGTGAACCCCCGGGCGCCACTGAACAGTTCGCGCCAATAAATCGCCAAGGGCCGTGTCTCCCCGTCCGAGGGGGACACGGCCCTGGTGCGTCGCCCTACTCTGACGTGGGTAGCCGGCAGGCACGGGAGACGCACCTTGTACAGCATCATCGTGGTACCTCCGCCGACCACGGAGAACCAGTCCACTCGCACCCAGCTCAGGCTCGCGCCCGGCGAGCGGCTGACATTCGGGCGCAGCGCCGACTGCGACGTGGAGATCCCCCACAAGGGCGTCTCCCGCAGGGCCGGTGAGATCACCGCGCAGGGCGCCTTCTGGATACTGAGCAACCTCAGCCGGGAGCAGACGTACGTCGTGGAGAACCCGGAGGGCGCCGGCGAGCACGTGAAGGTCGGCCCGGGCCGCCTCGACGCCCCCGTCCCCTTCGAGTTCTCGCGGATCGTGCTGCCCGCCGCCGGCGACCTCCTGGCCGTCGAGGTGTGGGCGCCGCGCCACGACTACCTCCACTCCGAGGGCGGCCTCGACGGCGCGACCACCGCCCCCGCCTTCTCCGTCGACCGCACCAAGCGCTACTTCGCGGTCCTCGCGGCCCTGTGCGAACCCCGTCTGCGCGGCGAACCGCACGCGCCCCTGCCCACCGTCGACCAGGTCGTCGACCGGCTGCGCCCCAACTGGCCGGCCGCGTCCCGCACTTCGGTGCAGTGGAACATCGACTACCTGGCGGTGAAGCTGCGCCTGAAGCCGGGCCCGGACGAGGCGGACACCGGCCCGCGCCTCAACGGCAAGAAGGAGTCACTGGTCTCGCTCGCACTCCGTTTCGACCTCGTCCGCGAGGACGACCTGGTGGTCCTGGCCGCCACCCCGTCCGGCCGGGTGGTCCGGTGACCGAGCCGTACGCCGTGCCGGTGCCCAAGGGATACCGGGTGGGCGTCTGGGAGGTGCGGGACCCGATCGCCACGGGCGCCTTCGGGAGCGTGTACGAGGGCCGCCGCACGGGCGACGACCTGGCGGGCACCGGCGAGGAGCTGCCCCGCACGGCTGCCCTGAAGTTCCTGCCGACCGGCACCGGAACCCCCCGCCAACTCGCCCATCTGCGCGAACTCATCGACCGCGAGGTCGAGTTGCACCGCCGTCTGAAGCAGCCGCGCCTGATCCGGATGTACGGCACCCTCACGGTCGACGACCCCGGTCGGCCGGAGTTGGACGGTGCCACCGTCCTCGTACTGGAGAAGGCGGAACGCTCCCTGTCGGCACTGCTCGCGCACTCGCCGAGACCGGAGGCCGGGCCGGCGCTGCTCGCGCAGATCTGCGAGGGCCTGGCCCAGCTGCACCGGGCGGGCTGGGTGCACGGCGACCTGAAACCGGCCAACGTGCTGCTGATGAAGGACGGTTCGGCACGGCTCGCCGACTTCAACATGGCGGCGGAGCTGGAAGGCACGCACGCGTACACCCCCGCCTTCTCGACGCCCGACTACACCCCACCCGAACTCCTGTGGTCGGAGATCGGCACCCGCGGCCGCCAGATCCGCCCCTCCGCCGACGTCTGGGCCTTCGGCGTCCTGGCGCATCTGGTGCTGACCGACTCCTTCCCCCTTCCCGGCGGCACCCCGACCGCCCGCCGCGACGCGGCCGCCGCCTACGCCCGCGGCACCGACGAGCTGCGCCTCTCGCCCGAACTCCCGGACGCCTGGCGGCAGATCGTCCGCGACTGCCTCTCCCGCACCCACGCCGACCGCGTCGGCACGGACACACTGCTGCGCCGGGTGGCGGAGGCGGCAGGCACGGACCGCCCGCCCCGCCTCCCGCGCCTCAGACGCCGGTCGGCGGTGGTCGCGAGCGCCACGGCGGCCACCGTCGCGATCGCGGCACTCGGCTACGGCATCAGCACCTGGGCGGACTCCGGCAGCAATCCGCCGACCGTCAAGAGCGCCTCCCCCACGACGAAGATCACCCCGGCCACCTACGGCTCCGCCGAACTCCGCACGGACCGTGGCATCCCGGAGGCCTACCGTCCGTTGATCGTCGACGCGGCTCACCGCTGCGACCAGGCGGACGTCACACCCGCGCTCATCGCGGCCATGCTCAAGGCGGAGAGCGACTTCGACCCGAAGCTCTCCGACCCCGGCAAGGACGAGTACGGCATCGCACGCTGGACCCCGAGGCTTCTGCGCTGGTGGATCCGGGCGGACGGCCAGCCGGTGAAGTCGATCCCCAAGCCGCCCCTCTCCGTCCCCGACTCGATCGCGGCCCTCGGCCACTACCTCTGCTACATCGAGCCGAACCTGACACCCAACCTGCCCGGTGACAAACGGGTGCTGATCGCCGCCGCGTACCGGACCTCGTACAGGCGGGTGAATGCCGCACGCGGTATTCCCTCCGAATACCGCGACTACTGCAAGCGGCTCACCCAGTACCTCAAGGAGTACACGCCACCCGGAAGCTGGTGACCCTGAGACTTCCGAGGTACCGGCCGGCGGGCGCCGACGGCACGGTGGAACCACTCCGCCACGGCGGAACGACCACCAGAGTTCATGGGGGAAACAACGTGAACATCGCCAAGCCCGCCGCGCTGCTGCTCGCGGCCACCGCCCTGCTCGCCGGCTCCACGGTCGCGGCCACCGCGGCCGACACCCCGGACGGCACCCGGGTGACCTCGACGCCGGACGGCATCCGCGTCAACAGCCTCCAGCAGACCGCCGACCTGGTGCTCGCCGGCCACCCGAAGGCCCTCAAGTCCACCGCCGACGAGGTCAAGTACGACGGCCTGACCCTGACCCGCGCCCCGAAGAGCAGGCTCGGCGCGCAGGACCTGGCCTGTGACTACGGCCACCTGTGCATGATCGTCAGGGGCACCAAGTTCGACTTCTACAAGTGCCAGACCTGGACCGTCAGCAACTGGACCGGTGACGGCCCGTTCACCAACAACCAGACGCCCGGCACGGTCGCCAGGTTCTACAACCAGGACGGCAGCGTCCGCTGGACGTCCACGGCGTACGAGGCGGGCACGGCCGGCTGGGACCCGATCTGGTCCCTGCGTCCCTGCTGACGGGCGCCACACAGCTGCGGTCTCCGGCTCCCTCGGGGGAGGGTCGGAGGCCGCGTACACGTGGGCGGGGCATGCGTCGCACAACGCGGTCCGGCGACCCGATAGTCTCTCGTCAACCGGCGGTGCCCCAGGGCACGTTGGGGTGATCGAGGTCGACAGAGAACACGTCGGGGGATCCATGTCAGACGCCGCCCTCGCAGAGACGTGTGCGAGGCTCCTGCGGCCCGCCGATCCGGTGCGTATCGGGCCGTACGTGCCGTTGGGACTGCTCGGCAGCGGTGGCATGGGGCGGGTCTATCTGGCGCGGTACGGCGACGGGACCCCCGGGCTGGCCGCGGTGAAGGTCGTCCGGCCCGAGCTCGCCGAAGACCCGCGTTTCCGGCGGCGGTTCGAGCGGGAGGCCACCGTGCACGCGCGCGTGGGCGCGCCGTACACGCCGGAGCTCTTCGGTACCGGGTTCGAGGCCGACAGCGAGTTGCTGTGGATGGCGACCGCGTACCTGCCCGGCCTCAATCTCGCGGACGCCGTGCGCGAGTGCGGGGTACTCGAACCGTCCGGGGCGTGGCGGCTCGTCGCGGATCTCGGCCGGGCACTGGGTGCGCTGGCGGCCGTCGGGATCGTCCACCGCGACTTCAAGCCGTCCAACGTGCTGCTGACCCGACAGGGCGCGCACGTCATCGACTTCGGCATCGCGCAGGCCGTGGACGCCAGCGCGATCACCACCACCGGCAGCCGGGTCGGCACCCCGGCCTTCATGTCGCCGGAGTACCTCAGGGACGGCCGCTGCGACACGGCGTCGGACGTGTTCTGTTTCGCCAGCACCGTAGTCCACGCGCTCACCGGACACGCCCCGTTCGGCGACGGCACCGGCATGGACGTCCTCCACCGCGTCGCCTCCGAGCAGCCGAACGCCGAGGTCATGGCCCGGGTCGCGGCCACCGACCCCGCCCTGGCCGCGCTCCTGACGGCATGCCTCAACAAGGACCCCGCGCTTCGGCCCGGCCCACAGGACCTCATCGACGCCGCTGCCGCACACCCACGGGCCGGCTCCTGGCAGGAGCCCCTGGGCGGCCGCCTCTTCGCTCGGCAGCAGGCGTACGACGTGCTGCGGAACAGCCCCACGGGGCGCGAGCAGGCTCAGCAGACGCCGACCCAGCGGGTCGTGTACCCGGCGGCTGGACCGGGCTGCGGGCCGCCGGTGCCTCCGTCGGCGACGCCGACCGCACCCGTCCGGCCCCGTAGAAAGCGGTACGTCGCCCTCACCGCCGTACTCGCGGTGTGCGCCGTAGCCGTGACCGCCTTCCTGCTCACCCGCCCGTCGTCCTCCGACGCCACCGCAGGCGCCGCCTCCACCGCCACCACGGCCGACGACGGCGGCGGGCCCTCGGCGCCCCCCTGGCATCCGAAGGGGAAGGGGCAGCACAAGCCGAGGGGCCAGGGGCAGGGGCAGCTGGTGGACACCGGCGCCTCCGCCGCCCCTTCCCCGTCCGGCGGCAGCACTCAAAGCGCCGGCCCCACTCCCCACCCCACCTCCAGGACACCCGGCACCCCGGCCCCCGTCCCCTCGAAGTCGACCCCCGCCCCCGCGAAACCACCGTGGCTCACCGACTGCACCTACTACTCCGGCACCGAACAGACCCAGCTCGGGGACCGCGGCCAACGCGTCGTACAGGTGCAGTGCATGCTGACCAAACGCGGCTACAGCGTGGGCGGTTCGGGCGTGGACGGCGACTTCGGCAAGGACACCGACGCGGCGGTACGAAGCTTCCAGACCGCGAAGGGACTGGAGGTCGACGGCCAGGTGGGCCCCAACACCTGGGCGGCACTGCGTAGTTCGACCTGAGGCGCCTTACGGGTGGTAGGGCGTGTAGGTGATCGAGGAGACCTTCAGATACCTCGCACCGTCTCCCGTGGCCCAGGTCGAGTCGTTGGGGTTGCCCGGCCAGTCGCCGCCCACGGCGGTGTTGACGATGAAGTGCATCCCCACACCCGCGGGAGTGGTGTACCACTTGGTGCCGGTGATGGTGCCGTCCACGGCGAAGTCGATGTGATCGGGCCACCAGGTGAACGAGTACGTGTGGTACGCGTTGGTCCAGCCCGCACCGTTCGTCTTCGAGAACTGGGTCTGGGCGTTGTTGGTGTCGTGGGAGGTCTGGTAGACGGTGTTCGCGTTCTGGCCGACGATTTCGGCGGCGTCGAACTCGGGCAGCCACGGGTTCAGGTACGCCGCCCACACCGCGGGCAGGAGGCCCTGGCCGTTGGGCATGTTCGCGGTGAAGCTGTAAGTGCCGTAGCCGTAGAGCGCCTTGGACTCCACGCGGCCCGAGTAGTACGTGCCGCCCGACTTGTAGGTCTTGATGACGAGGGTGTTGCCCTCGTACCAGACGCAGTTCGGGGTGTAGGTCTCCAGCTCGTTGTTGGCGGTCCACCGTGCGTTGATGACGTTCCACGAGTTGACGGCCTGGGGGGCTCCCCAGGACGCGGCGTGGGCTTGCGGCTGTCCCAGGAGAAGCAGGGACAAGGCCGCCAGGGCGGCCATTATGAGGCGTCCCGGCCGGAGAAGTGCAGCTGACATCGCGGCTCCATCGCTCGGATGACGTGGGGGTGTGGGAGCGGTCCCACTCCCATCATCCGGACTGTAGGAGTCCGTTCAACGTTTGACAAGATACGCGGTGCAGATCACTTCCTGGCTTCTGGACTTGAAGCCACGGCACAGGGCCCGGCTAGCCGAGCCCCGGAACGACCGGGGATGTCGAGAAGGTCAGAGTCGGGCCGTAGGAGCCGTCCTCCTCGTCGCTCACCGTGACGGTGATCTCCCGGTCGGGGTAGCGCGCGGACAGGACACCCTGCCAGCACTCGCCCAGCGCGAGCGCGAGTTGCGGGAGCTCCTCGCCGAGCCGATCGTCGTCCGTCAGGGGGGTGCTGCCGAAAACCGTCCACAACTCGACGTGGTTGACGACGGCTTCGATGCGCTGCCGGTCGCCGCCCAGGTTGGTGAACCAGTCGTCGACAGTCCCGTGGCTGAAGCGCTCCTTGAGGAACACGCCACCGCGGTACTCGACGGTCTCGGGGCAGAACAGCCACGCCGCGGCCAGGACGAAGCGCAGGCCGCCCTCGTAGTCGAGGTAGTCGCCCGGGGAGAGCTTTTCGTCCTTCCATTCGGTGCGCCAACGCCTGAAGAACGCCAGCAGTTCACGCTCGGACCACGCCGGTCTGCTGGTCACGGGTCTCCCAAGGGGCCTGCGGAAGAACGACCGCCCGTACGCGGCGGGAACCGCGTACGGGCGGAGGAAGCAGCGGCGAATGCGCCGCCCTGTGAGGACCGCTCAGTGGAAGAAGTGCCGCGTCCCCGTGAAGTACATCGTCACGCCCGCCTTCTTCGCGGCCTCGACCACCAGCTCGTCGCGGACCGAACCGCCCGGCTGGACGACCGCCTTCACGCCGGCCTCGATGAGGATCTCCAGACCGTCCGGGAAGGGGAAGAACGCGTCCGAGGCGGCGTACGAGCCCTGGGCGCGCTCGGCGCCCGCCCGCTCGACGGCGAGCTTCGCGGAGTCGACGCGGTTGACCTGGCCCATGCCGACGCCGACCGAGGCGCCGTCCTTGGCGAGCAGGATCGCGTTGGACTTGACGGCGCGGCAGGCCTTCCAGGCGAAGGACAGCTCGGCCAGTTCGTCCGCGGAGAGTGCCTCGCCCGTGGCCAGCGTCCAGTTGGCCGGGTCGTCGCCCTCGGCCTGGAGACGGTCGGTGACCTGGAGGAGCGCACCGCCGTCGATGGGCTTGATCTCGGCGGGGTGGGAGGGCGCGGCCGGGGCCTTCAGGACGCGGAGGTTCTTCTTCTTGGCGAGGGCCTCCAGCGCGCCGTCCTCGTAGTCCGGCGCGACGATGACCTCGGTGAAGATCTCGGCGACCTGCTCCGCCATCTCCTTCGAGACCGGACGGTTGACGGCGATGACACCGCCGAACGCCGACAGCGGGTCGCACGCGTGCGCCTTGCGGTGCGCCTCCGCGACGTCCGAACCGACCGCGATACCGCAGGGGTTGGCGTGCTTGATGATCGCGACGGCCGGCTCGTCGTGGTCGTACGCGGCACGGCGCGCGGCGTCCGTGTCCGTGTAGTTGTTGTACGACATCTCCTTGCCGTGCAGCTGCTCGGCCTGCGCGAGGCCGCTGCCGCTGCCGTCGACGTACAGGGCGGCGGGCTGGTGCGGGTTCTCGCCGTAGCGCAGGGTGTGCGCGCGCTCCCAGGTGGCGCCCAGGAAGTCGGGGAACTGCGACTCGTCCACGGGCGCGTAGGAGGAGGCGAACCAGGAGGCCACCGCGACGTCGTACGCCGCCGTGTGCTGGAAGGCCTCCGCCGCGAGCCGCTTGCGGGTGGCGAGGTCGAAGCCGCCGTCGCGCACGGCGCTCAGGACGTCGGCGTAGCGGGCCGGGCTGGTGACCACGGCGACCGACGGGTGGTTCTTGGCGGCCGCGCGGACCATCGACGGGCCGCCGATGTCGATCTGCTCGACGCACTCGTCGGGAGACGCCCCCGAGGCGACGGTCTCGCGGAACGGGTAGAGGTTGACCACGACCAGGTCGAACGGCTCGACGCCCAGCTCGGCCAGCTGCTCGCGGTGGCTCTCCAGACGCAGGTCGGCGAGGATGCCCGCGTGCACCCTGGGGTGCAGGGTCTTGACCCGGCCGTCCAGGCACTCGGGGAACCCGGTGAGCTCCTCGACCTTGGTGACGGGGACGCCCGCGGCGGCGATACGGCCGGCGGTGGACCCGGTGGAGACGAGCTCCACGCCCGCCTCGTGCAGGCCGCGTGCGAGGTCCTCGAGGCCGGTCTTGTCGTAGACGCTGACGAGCGCCCGGCGAAGGGGCCGCTTGTTGCTGTCGGCGGTCACTGGATAACTACCTTTCGTCCCTCAATGCGATAGCCGTTGCGGGCGAGCCGCCCCACGACATCGACGAGCAGCCTTCGCTCGACTTCCTTGATGCGCTCGTGCAGCGCACTCTCGTCGTCCTCGTCCCGGATCTCCACCACGCCCTGAGCGATGATCGGTCCGGTGTCGACGCCGTCGTCGACGAAGTGGACGGTGCAGCCGGTGACCCTGGCGCCGTACGCGAGCGCGTCGCGCACACCGTGGGCTCCGGGAAAACTGGGGAGGAGGGCCGGGTGCGTGTTCACGAACCGGCCGCCGAAGCGGGCCAGGAACTCCTTGCCCACGATCTTCATGAACCCGGCGGAGACGACCAGGTCGGGCTCGTACGAGGCGACGGCCTCAGCGAGCGCCGCGTCCCACTCCTCGCGGCTCTCGTAGTCCTTGACCCTCGTCACGAAGGTCGGCAGCCCGGCGCGCTCGGCCCGGGCGAGTCCCTCGATGCCGGCGCGGTCGGCCCCGACGGCCACGATCTCGGCGCCGTAGGCCTCGACGCCGGTCGTCTCGATGGCGTCCAGCAGCGCCTGCAGGTTGGTGCCGGATCCGGAGACCAGCACGACGAGGCGCTTGGCCACGGGCTTGGCGGCCACGGTGGGGCCCTTTCTCGGGGAAGCGGTTCCGTACAGTCGGCCGTATGTACGTTCGTACGAATGCTTCGCGCCCCGGGATACGGGGAAGTCTACGAAGCGGCCGAACGTCAGCAACGATACCGGCACTCCGGGCAGCCCCCACGGGACGGGGGCGCGGCCGGAAGGTAGCGTCTGGGAGAGCCCGGGTCGGGAACGTGGTCGTGATGCTGTGCGTTTCCGAAGTGGAAGCTCGTGCAAAGACAGCTGTACGAACGCCTGATCATTGCTTGATCAACGCCTGCTCACTGCCGTATCGCCTAGGGGAAGACGCTCACTTGATGCCGGACCGCAGCCTGCGACTGCTCACGCTCCCCCCGCAGTCGGTGGAGGGAGGGGAGCACCGCGGCGTGCTGCTGCGGGAGCGCCCCGCCTCTCCGCCCGACGCACCCTCGGACCGGAAGACCGGCGACTCCCCCGAGGACGACAACCCCTTCGCCCCGCCCCCGGAGGGCACCCCGGACCGCCCGTGGCGGCCGCGCCGCCCGGCCGAGGGGGAGAACGGCGACGGATCCGGCGGGTCCGGTTCCCCCTGGGGCAGCCAGTGGAGCGACCGCCAGCCGGGCCGCTCCCCCGGCGGTTTCGGTGAGCGCCCCGGCAGCCCGCCCCCCGGCCCCGAGGGCCAGGGCGGGAACACTCCGGGCTCCGGCATGCGCTGGGACCCGACGGACCCCTCGCAGCGCCGCGCCCGCTACGCCCTGCTGTGCGGCATGTGGGCCTTCTTCTTCGCCCTGTTCGGCTGGCCGTACGTGGCCCTGCTGCTGGGCGCCCTCGCCCTGTACTGGGGGATCAGCGCCCTGCGCGCCAGGTCCGGCGCCGAGCCCGCGGAGGACCCCGGCGGCCGGCCGCAGACCACGGCGGCGGTGACCGGCCTGGTGACGGCCACCCTGGCGATCGCGCTGGTGGCCGCGACCTTCACCGCGCAGATGGTGTACAGCGACTACTACAACTGCACCAACGACGCCCTCACGAACCAGGCGAAGCAGTCCTGCACCCAGCTGCTGCCGAAGGAACTGCGGGGGCTGCTGGGCACGAACGGCTGAGGAACGGCCGTTGCGGGCGGCCGGCGCTCACGGCCCGTCCGGCGCGTCGGGTGCATCCGGCGTCCGAGGCGGGTCGGACGCGTCCTTGAGGGCTGCCCAGCGGGACTCGCGGGTGGCGTCGCCGGGCCATGAGGCCGCCGGCCGGGACGACGGATCGGCGGGCAGGAAGTCGTACGGTCCGAACCCCGACTCCTCCTGGTCGCGCAGCGCGCCGTACGCGTCGTCCTGGTCGTAGGGGGAGGAGGACGTCCCGGCGTCCGCCGGATTCTGCGCCCCGCCGGAAGCCGACTTCTTCTTCCAGAACCGGCCCCTGCCCTTCGCCTTCTCCGCCTTCTCCGCCTTCTCCGCCTTCTCCGCCTTCTTCGACTTCTTCGACTTCTTCGACTTCTCCTGCTGGGAGTCCGCGGCCTCCGGCCTCGGCTCGACGATCTTCGCTTTCGGGTCGATGGTCTTCGGCTTCAGATCGAGGGTGTTCGACCCGGGTTCTCCCCCACGTCCCCGGCGCGTCCGGCAACGCCAGGCCCGCACACCGACCGCCGTCGGAATCGCCGCGACCGCCGTCCAAACGACCGCTGCGCCCCCCGTCTCCCACCACACCGGCCCGAACCTGGCCAGCTCCCCGATCCCGAGCCGCCCGCCCGCCATCGTCGCGAGTACGGCCATGGCGGCCCCGCACAGCAGCGCCGCCAGCAGGGCGGTGCCGGCAGTCTGCCGGGCAGCGGAGGTTCCGGCGTCGGCCGAGGGGGCTGCACCGCGCGCTTCCGCCCCGCCCACGAACCACCCCACCGCGAGTCCGGCCGCCACCGGCACCGTTCCCGCGACCCAGTTCGGCCATCCGCCGGCCCCCGCGTCCGGCACCGCGGCCAGCAGCGGAAACGGTGGCAGCAGCGGGGCCGGTGCCGAGGACAGCGGGTTCACCACATGTCCCGTGCCGAGCACGAACCCGGGCCCGAGGGCGTACGCCGCCCCCCACACCGCCGCGTTCGGCACCAGCACCAGGCACAGGAACAGCACGGCGAAACGGCCCGACCAGCCCTCCGTGAGCTGCAGGAAGGAGACCCGCGCCGTCCCTCCGTGCCACACCAGCGACACGGCCACCAGCGCCGCCCCGCCCCCGACGAGCACCGCCGCCCCGGCCCCCGCGGACCGCGCCGCAATGCCCAGGCGGGCGTGGGAGCCCGGCCCGCGGACGAAGCTCCGCAGAGCGGACGGCAGCAGCTTCAGCACACCGTCGAACGCCCGGCGCGGATGCCCGTACGCCGTCCACACCCCAGCCCCCGCCATCACCATGACGAGCACCGGCAGGCACAGCATGGCCCGCCCCCACGAGGGCCGCAGCTCTCCGCCCGAGGCGTACAGGGCCGCGGCCGCGCCGACGCCGAGGTAGCCGAGGACCACGCCCGCCCAGGCCGTACGGCCGGACAGCAGCGGCCCGTCCTCCTCGCCGCCGTACACGACGTCCCGAGCCGCCCGGTGCACCAGCAGCACCGGCACCGCGAAGAGCAGCAGCGGAGTGACCCCCACCGGGGCGGGGACACCCGAGAGCGTGTGGGCGCGGAGCAGTTCGGTGCCGTGCGCCAGCAGCCACAGTGCGGCGGCGACGTGCAGCGCACCGCCGGGCCCGCTGTCGGGGTACGGCGAACTGATCCAGAACACCATCACCAGCACGGTGATCGCCCCGAGCCCCAGCCCGGCGGCCACCGCACCGCCCGCCACGCCGGCGCCCAGCCCGGGCGATCGGTCCCGCATCCTGGCCCGGATCCGGGCACGCAGGTACGGCAACGGAGCTCGGCGGGCAGTCGTCTGGATCACGATCGCCATGCTCCCAACGACACGCGCTTTATCGCCGTAATAGGCAAACCGCCGAAGTGTCGCTCAATATACGTTTATGTACTTTTTCGTACGAAAGGGCGCCCCGTGACGTCGACCCCTGCGAGCCCGCCGGCGCTCGAGCTGACGCCCGCTCAGGCCTTCGACGCGCTGTACGCGTTCTGCGCTCCCGCCCTCGTACGGCAGACGTTCCTGCTCACCGGGCGGCGCGAGCTGGCGCGCGAGTCGGTCGAGCGGGCCTTCCAACTCGCCTGGCAGCGCTGGCCCGAGGTGGCCGTCGACCGGGATCCGGCGGGGTGGGTGCGGGCGACGGCGTACGAGTACGCGCTCTCGCCCTGGCACCGGTTCCGCCCCGGCCTGCGGCGGCGCCCCGAGCCGCCGCTCGTCGACCGGCGCGACCGCGAGCTGATGAACGTACTCATGGAACTCCCGCCGTCGTACCGCCGGGCGCTGCTGCTCTACGACGGTGTCGGCCTCGATCTGCCGGAGACCGCGGCCGAGGCGGAGGCGAGCACTCCGGCGGCGGCGCACCGGCTGCTTCACGCGCGCGAGGCGATCGCCGCACGCCTGCCGGAGCTTGCCGACCCGTCCGAGTTGAACCGCGGGCTGGTCGAACTGGCCTCCACGGAGCGGCAGCCCGCCCCAGGACCCCCGACGGTCCGCAGCCGAGGCGAACGCAGCGCCCGCTTCTGGACACGGGCCGCCATCGCCTTCACCACGGCCCTGATCGGCACGACGGCCCTGGCCCTGCGAACGGCCCCCACACACTACGAACCCCCGGTACCACCGGGCGCCGCCGTCCAAGGAGTCCCACCCCGAGTGACCCGCGGCGCCCTGTCGGCCCCCCAGGCCCAACTCCGGGCAAAGCTACGCTCGGAGACGGCACATGGCCCGGAACGGCTCGTACCGCTGCAGCAATAGCGGGCGGCACCCGCCTCAGCACGGCCGGCCACAACGCCGGTGGGCCCGCCCCCACCCCGGGGAACGGGCCCATCAGCATCCAGCCAGGAAACCGTTCAGCCGGCCAGGATCTCCCGCGCCAGCTTCGCCGTCTCGGTCGGCGTCTTGCCGACCTTGACACCGGCGGCCTCAAGGGCCTCCTTCTTGGCGGCAGCCGTACCGGACGAGCCGGAGACGATGGCACCCGCGTGACCCATGGTCTTGCCCTCGGGCGCGGTGAAGCCCGCGACGTAACCGACGACCGGCTTCGACACGTTCTCCTTGATGAACGCAGCGGCGCGCTCCTCGGCGTCGCCGCCGATCTCACCGATCATCACGATCAGGTCGGTGTCGGGGTCGGCCTCGAACGCGGCGAGCGCGTCGATGTGGGTGGTGCCGATGACCGGGTCGCCACCGATGCCGACGGCGGAGGAGAAGCCGATGTCACGCAGCTCGTACATCATCTGGTACGTCAGCGTGCCGGACTTCGAGACCAGGCCGATGCGGCCCGGCTTGGTGATGTCGCCCGGGATGATGCCGGCGTTCGACTGGCCCGGGGTGATGAGACCGGGGCAGTTCGGGCCGATGATCCGGGTCTTGTTGCCCTTGGACACGGCGTACGCGTAGAACGCGGCCGAGTCGTGGACCGCGATGCCCTCGGTGATGACGACCGCGAGCGGAATCTCGGCGTCGATCGCCTCGACGACGGCGGCCTTGGCGAAGGCCGGCGGTACGAAGAGGACGGATACGTTCGCGCCCGTCTTCTCGATCGCCTCGGCGACGGTGCCGAAGACCGGGATCTCCGTGCCGTCGACGTCAACGGTCGTGCCCGCCTTGCGCGGGTTCACGCCACCGACGATGTTCGTGCCGTCGGCGAGCATGAGCTTGGTGTGCTTCATGCCCGTGGAGCCGGTCATGCCCTGGACGATGACCTTGGAGTCCTTGTTGAGGAAGATAGCCATGGCTGTTCTGTCCCTCGTCCCTTACTTCGCAGCCGCGAGCTCGGCGGCCTTGTCGGCCGCGCCGTCCATGGTGTCCACGCGCTGGACCAGCGGGTGGTTGGCGTCGGTGAGGATCTGACGACCCAGCTCGGCGTTGTTGCCGTCCAGACGCACGACCAGCGGCTTGGTGACGTCCTCGCCGCGGTCCTCCAGGAGCTTCAGCGCCTGGACGATGCCGTTGGCGACCTCGTCGCACGCGGTGATGCCGCCGAAGACGTTGACGAAGACGGACTTGACGTCCGGGTCGCCGAGGATGATCTCCAGGCCGTTCGCCATGACCTGCGCGGAGGCGCCGCCGCCGATGTCGAGGAAGTTGGCGGGCTTCACGCCGCCGTGGTTCTCACCGGCGTACGCGACGACGTCCAGGGTGCTCATGACGAGACCCGCGCCGTTGCCGATGATGCCGACCTCGCCGTCGAGCTTGACGTAGTTGAGGTTCTTCTCCTTGGCGGCGGCCTCGAGCGGGTTGGCCGCGTCCTTGTCCTGGAGGGCCTCATGCTCCGGCTGACGGAACTCGGCGTTCTCGTCCAGCGAGACCTTGCCGTCCAGGGCGATGACGTCACCGGAGGCGACCTTGGCGAGGGGGTTGACCTCGACCAGGAGGGCGTCCTCCTTGATGAAGGTGTCCCACAGCTTGACGAGGACGTTCACGACCTTGTCGGCGACCTCGGCCGGGAACTTGGCGGCCGCGACGATCTCGCGGGCCTTCTCCTCGGTCACACCCTCGTTGGCGTCGATCGGCGTCTTGGCGACGGCCTCGGGGCGGGTCTCCGCCACCTCCTCGATCTCCATGCCGCCCTCGACGGACGCGATGGAGAGGAAGGTGCGGTTGGCACGGTCGAGGAGGTAGGAGACGTAGTACTCCTCCACGATCTCCGGGGCCGTCTCGGCGATCATCACCTTGTGGACCGTGTGGCCCTTGATGTCCATGCCGAGGATGTTGGTCGCGTGCTCGACCGCCTCGTCCGGGGTGGCGGCGAGCTTCACGCCACCGGCCTTGCCACGGCCGCCGACCTTCACCTGGGCCTTGACGACAGACTTGCCACCGAGGCGCTCGGTGGCTGCGCGGGCCGCCTCAGGCGTGTCGATGACTTCACCGGCCAGCACCGGTACATCGTGCTTGGCGAAGAGGTCCCTCGCCTGGTACTCGAACAGGTCCACGCGCTTCCGTCCCTATCAGTGATCTCGCGGTTCGTTGGATGCGTGGGCGTGCCGCGAAGGGCAACGTGACGTCCGCTAGTCACAGGGGAGGCGCACACGGTGTCCGAGCGCGCGGCATGTCCGTCTCGCAGGTTATCGCTGCTTGCGGAGGGCCTCTAAATCGAGGGTCACACCTGAGCGGTGATACCTGTCACATGATGCCGCGCTCACTGGCACGGCGTGCCGGATGTGAGGGGCGGGCCCGGTTCACAAGGGCGTGTGGGACACGTACGGGGAAGGGCCTCACCGGGCTGGGGTTGACCCGGTGAGGCCCCATCTACAGCCCCGAAGGGGGGCTCGGAGCAGTTGATCCCCACCCCAATGGGGATCACCTGACTCCACCCGCGGGGTTCGGGCCGGCCGGTCCGACGGCTTTCGGCCGTCCGGGTCCCTGGGTCCGCGGAGTCGGTCGAGCGTCAGACGCCGTACTGCACGTTCTGCACGTAGCCCGGCGTGATCGACTCGGTGACGCCCTGGACGCCGGTGACCGCATGTCCGGCGAGCGGGCCGCCGGTCGACCGGACGGTGTCGGTCAGGTCGCCGGCGAAGGGCGCGACCTGGCCCACGACGCCGTGGGCGAAGGGGTCGACGTCCCCGAGGACGCCGTACGCGAAGGGCGTGACATCACCCGCGACGCCGTACGCGAGCGTCGTCGCGCTGCCGCCGACGCCCTGGACCACCGGCTCGACGAGGTCGACGAGGGGCTGGGCGGCCTCGGTGACACCCTGCGCGAACTGCGGCACCTGCCCGGCGACGCCGTACCCGAGGCCGGTCGCGTGACCGGCCACGCCGTACCCGAGCGGCGCCACGTCGGCGGCGATCCCACCGGCGAACGGCCGGACGTCACCCGTGACGCCGTACGCCAGCCCGCCCGCGTCCGCCACGGCCTGCCCGGCGACCGGCCGCACTCCGTCCACGGCGGTGTGCGCGACCGGCGGCAGCACGGCGCCCGTCGCGTCCTCGGTGACCTGACCGACCAGACCGGTGGCGTACGACGGCACGTCCGCTACGACACCGGCGGCGACCGGCGCCACGCCGTACACGGCACCACCGGCGACGGACTGCACATCGGCCGGCGCCCCCGCGGCAACGGGAGTCACACCCTGGAGCACGCCTCCCGCCACCGGCTGCACGCCCTCGACGACAGCGCCCGCGACCGGCTGGACATCGGCCACCACGCCGTACGCCGTCGCCGTCGCGGCGCCGACCGCGTGACCGGCGGTCTGTCGGACCCCTATCACGGCGCCGCCCGCGACAGGCAGCACGCCGTGCACAGCGCCCGTGGCCACCGGCGTCACCTCGTCCACGGCATGGGTGGCGGTGGGCGCGACCCCGCCGACGGTCCGCTGGGCGACCGGGACGACGCCCGCCACCGCCTGGCCGGCGACCGGCGTCACGCCCTGCACGGCGTGGGCGGCGAGGGGCGGGACGGCGGCCGCTGCCGTCTCCTCGACGACCGGGGTGACCGTGCCGGGAACGCTCTTCACGGTGCCGACGACCCTCTGCTCGACCCCGCCGACCGTGCCCGTGACATGGCCGGGGACCCCGGCCACGGCGGCCTGGGCGGCACCGGCGACGACAGCGGCCTCGCTCTGCGCGAGGGCCGCCACGCCTACGGCACGTCCCTCAACACCCGCCGCGGCACGGCCCGCGCCCGCGACGGTCTGCTGCGCCTTCGTCCGTACGACACCGTCGACGCCCTGCGCCTGGGTGCGGGCCGCCGACTGCACGCCCTGCAGCTTCGTCTGGGCGGCGGCCAGCGCCTGCTCCAGCTCCGGCGCGAAGGCGGCGAGGGGGCCGAAGAGGTAGTCGACCTCGCCCTGCGGCGAGGAGGTCGTGTCGGTGACGACGGTGGCGCCCTGGGCGGCCGCGGCCTTCGCCTCGGCCTGCGCGGCACGGGCGGCCTTTGCGCCCTGGATGGCGGCGGCGCCCTTGACCCTGGACGCCTTCTTGACCGCCTGCGGGGCGGACACCTTGGCGTCGACGTACCTACGGGCCTGCTCGGCGGTGCCGCCGGGCGTCGTCTTCCCCGCGCCGGTGACCGTGGCGGTCGCCTTGGCCACGGGGGAACCGGCCGTCCCGGTGACACCGGAGACGGTGTGCTGGACGCCGGTGACGACGCCGTCGACCGTGCCGGTGACGGTGTCGGTCAGCGCGCCGAGGGTGCTGCCGGAGTCGACGGTCGCGTCGGTGGCCGGATCGGTGGTCGGATCGGTGGTCGTGTCGGACACGGACAGGGAGGAAGAGGGCAACTCGTCAGCGCTGGCGACGGCTGAACCGAGCGCCCATGCGCCGGTGACACCGGCGGCTATGACGATGGAGCGGCGGATGTTCTTGTTCATGCGTGCGTCAGATCCTTAGATCCCTGGAAGCTCCGCGCTCCTTGATCTCAGGGGAGATCCGGGGAGATCCGGGGCTTCTTCGAAAGGCTTGGGGACAATTCCGGCGCCGTGTCCGGTCCTGGTCCGGGGAGTCGGGACCAGCGGAGTCGGCGGCTTGCGTCCGGAGAACGAAGGGGTGTCCGGACGGGCGGGCAGACCTGCTCCGCCCCCGCGCGGCAGGTCCGTGGCGGGGGAAGGGCCTGCCCTAACCAGGGAATACGGGAATGTCCCGGTGCCGGTCCCGGGTACCGGCCGCGGCTGCGCGAACGGCGTCGCCGGGCACCAGCCGCACGAACTGCCGGTGGTTCAGGGCTACGGCGTGTGCGTCACCGTGCCTCGGGGTGCCGTTGTCGACCGCCGCCCGGTTGGCCGGAACACCGGCCGGGTCGCCGTCGGGGGCATGGTGCGCCGGGGTGTACCCGGCACCGCCCCGCCGGTTGCTGCCCTGCACGGCGGTGGCGTCGCCCGCGGTCACGTCCACGACGAGCCGCGGCCCGTACGCCGTACCGCTCGCGGCCGCTGCGGAGCGCCTGTCGTCGACGGCGCCCTCCGTACCCGGGTGCCCTGCGACACCCGGCTGCGGCGCCTGCGCGACCGGCGCGGGAAGCATCCGGCCCGGCGACGAAGGGAAACCGGGCAGTTCGGGCAGGCCCGGCATCGACGGGGACCCGGCCGGCCCCGGCAGGGACGGCAACGACGGCGGCGGTATCTGCGCGGTCACCCTGCCCAGTCCGGCGGTCACGCTCTCCACCAGGCCACCGACCGGCTGCACGACGCGCTCGCCCGCTGAGCGGACCAGCTCACCGGTCAACGGAGTGAGGACCTGACCGGCTGCGCCCGGTGTCGCGGCAATGGCGCCGGGATTCGGGGCGGGCTTGGGGTCGGCCGGTACCGGTGCGGCTGGAGTCGTTGGCTTGGACAGGTCCGGAGCGGCCGGCTGGGGTTGGGGCGCCTGCGCCACGAGCGCCGCCGAAGTGCTCGTCTGCCGACCGGCCGTAGCGGTCGACGTGTTCGTGAGCCGAGTGACCGTGGCGGCCGTGGTGCTCGTCAACGACGCCCGGACGTCGTCTGCCGGAGCGGTCGGGACGACCTCGGACGAGGACGCGGCCGGCACCCCCTCCGCCGCGTGCGCCTGTTCCCCGCAGAGGAACCCCAGCGCGAACAACCCGCCCACCAGCAGAACCACTTGCAGCGCACGCCGTCCGGCCGCCGTGCGCATCACGCGCAGAGCGGCACCGGGCAAGGCTGCTGGCCAGGTCAAGAGGGGGCGGTCCTCCCGTGCGGCGGAACGAATTTCATGTAACGAGCCGTAACGAGCTACGAGTCGGCGCGACGCGGTGCGATACGGACGAGGCGACGCAACGGCGCGCCGCTGATGAGGCGTCGATCCTCGCACGGCCCTCCCGAGGTTGCGCAAGCCCCCTGTTACCGATGGGTAGGCATGTCCGTTTTGCTGGACGAAGTCGGACGACGATGCATCGACAAATCGTCAGTGACCGTTCCCTGTCAGCGGTGTCGGGCTGTTTCCGGTCATGCCATGTCGTGTCCGGTCATGCGGTGTCAGGTATGGGCAGCGGTCGCTTCTCGATGGCCGCCGCCATCACTTCCGGGAACAGATCGGGCGTGCACGCGAACGCCGGTGCCCCCAGCGCGGCGAGCGCGGCCGCGTGCTCCCGGTCGTAGGCCGGCGCCCCTTCGTCCGAGAGCGCAAGCAGCGTGACGAACTGCACCCCTGACGCCTTCATCGCGGCGACCCGCTTGAGCATCTCGTTCCGTATCCCGCCTTCGTAGAGATCGCTGATGAGCACGACCACGGTCGCCGCGGGCCGGGTGATCTGCGACTGGCAGTAGGCGAGTGCCCGGTTGATGTCCGTGCCGCCGCCCAGCTGCGTGCCGAAGAGCACGTCCAGCTGGTCGGTGAGGTCGACCACCGCCGTGTCGAACACGACGAGTCGCGTGTTGATCGACCGCATGGACGCGAGTACCGCCCCGAAGACGGACGCGTAGACCACGGAGGCCGCCATCGACCCCGACTGGTCGATGCAGAGGACTACTTCCTTCTTCACGGACTGGGACGCCCGCCCGTAGCCGATGAGCCGCTCCGGCACGATCGTCCGGTACTCGGGCAGGTAGTGCTTGAGGTTGGCCGCGATGGTGCGGTTCCAGTCGATGTCGTGATGGCGCGGCCGGCTGATCCGGGCGCTGCGGTCGAGGGCGCCGGTGAGGGTGGCCCGAGTGCGGGTGGCGAGCCGCTTCTCGAGGTCCTCCACGACCTTGCGCACGACGGCCCGTGCCGTCTCCTTGGTCGTCTCCGGCATCGCCTTGTTGAGCGAGAGCAGCGTGCCGACGAGGTGGACGTCGGCCTCCACCGCCTCCAGCATCTCCGGCTCCAGCAGCAGCGCGGACAGCCCGAGCCGGTCGATGGCGTCGCGCTGCATGACCTGGACGACGGAGGAGGGGAAGTACGTCCGGATGTCCCCGAGCCAGCGCGCCACCGACGGCGCCGAAGCCCCGAGCCCCGCCGACCGGTCCCGCCCCGCCTGCCCTTGCTTGTCGCCCTTCCCGTAGAGCGCGGCCAACGCCCCGTCCATCGCGCTGTCCTGCCCCGACAGAGTGCATCCCGTGCCGTCGGCGGCGTCGCCACCGAGCACCAGCCGCCAGCGCCGCAGCCGCTCCTGCTCCGGGGCTGCCGGATCCATCGCCCCGGCCGTCATCGGCACACCCCCGTGCAAGGCCGGTCCCAGAGCGGCATCACGGCGACGGCGACCGCCGGACGGTCCTTCGCCCCTCCCCCGTACCTGGTGCAATTCCTGTTGCCGCTCCCGTTCCTGCCGACGGCCGTTGCGCCGACGTCCTCCTGGGCTTCCGTCAGTCCGTCCTTCGTCATCCCGCCACCCCCGCAAGGTCGTTGTCGATGTCCTTTTCCGCTCCGCCCGGGCCGCCTGGTCCGTCCAGGCCCAGCAGCAGCCGGACCACCGGCAGCACGGCGTCCGCGCGCCCGGGGTCGAGGTCGGCCGCGAAGCCCGGTACGCCGGAGCCGGCGGCCGTCACGCTCCCCCGCTCCCCCGGCCCGCGCCGGACCAGCTCGCCCAGGGTCCGGCGCACCCCCGGCTCATACGCCGAGAACGTCCGCCGCAGCAGCGGCAGTACGTCCGTGAACGCCTCCCCCGGCACCCCGGTCAGCCAGGCGTCGACCAGCCCGAGCAGCCGCTCGTCGTGCACGAGGAGCATTCCGCCGCCGGACCCTCCACCGACGAACCCCTCGATCCAAACGGCGGCATCCCCCGGCGGAGTCCCCGGCGACAGCACGAGACCCATGAGCCGCGCCGCCTCGTCCTGCCCCAACTCCCCGTCGTCCAGCAACAGCCGCACGGCCCGCCCCCGGACCACGCCGGGCCCGATATCCCGGACGGACAGCACGCGCAGAACCGAGTGCCAGCGGCCCCGCAGGTCGCGGTGGCCAGGCGTGGGCGCGTCGCCCAGCAGCCCCACCGCCCCGTGCACCGCGTCCACATGGCGTCGCATCTCCTCGGCGGCGTCCGCGTCCAGGGCCGCGCAGGCCGGGGGCAGGCCGACGAATATCCGCTCGGCGAGACCCGCGGCGACCCCGGCCAGCGCCCCTGTGTCCGTGCCGCGTACATCGCCGTACCGGAGGGAGCGGACCAGGGCGGGCAGGGCCTGCGCGAGGTGGCCGACATCCGTGTCGAGCGCCGCCCGGTCGGCTAGTACCTGCATCACCACCGGTAGCGCTTGGGGGAGTTCGGCCAGCAGACAGCGCTCGGCGAGTCCGGTGACGTCGGACAGGGCCTGTAGCGCGACGGCGTCCGCCTCCGCCTTGGCCGTCGCCGCGGCGAGCACCGTCGTGCCCCACACCCCGGCCTCCGCCACCCGCACGGCCAGCTCCGGCTCCCAGCGCAGCCGCCATGTCTCCCGGAACGTGCCCGTGCTCCCCCGCGAAGCCGCCGGTTCACCCCACGCCACACCCAGCAACCGCAGTCGGTGCAGCAGCCTGCTGCGCCCTGCATCGGTCTCCTTGCGCAGGTCGAGCTCCAACTCCCGCTCCTGCGCCTCCGGTTTGAGCCGCAGCCGTCGCTGGATCCGGTCCAGGTCCCTCTGCAACGGCACCGCCGGCGCCGACTGCGGCACCTCCCCCAGCACGTCGCCGACGACCAGTCGGTCGTGCACCAGCGCCAGCGGCACGTCCGAGCCCTCGCACATCACCGCGCGCACGGCATCGGTCGTCTCGCCGAGCCCCGGCAGCGGGCGGCCCCGCATCGCCGCGAGCGTCTCCGCCAGCCGCACCGCCTCGATGACATGCGCCGAGGAGACGATCCGGTCCTCGCCCCGCAGCAGCCCGGCCACCTTGGTCATCCACCGCTCGACCGGCCGGTCCGGGGCGGCGAACAGATGCCCGTACCAGCCCGGCGAGTCGATTCCCGCCCCGTATCCGCTGACCCGCGACAGTCTCCGGTACGTCCACGGCACCCACGTCATGTCCGTTTTGACCTTGGGCAGCCCCTTCACCAGCGCCCGGTCGGCGGCGACGGCCGTCTTCTGCCGCAGCGCGGGCACATGCCAGGCCCCGCACACGACGGCCACCATGTGCCCGAACTCCCGCTGCGCAGCCCGCACCTGGAGCCGCATGTACGCCTCCCGTACGAGATCCCGGTCATGGCCCCCGCTGCCGTACTCCTCCCGCAGCGCCCCCATGGCCTCTTCGAGCACCAGGAACGGCGCGAACGCGTCCCCCTCTCCGACCCCCCGGTGCTCGACGACGTCCTCCCACCACCGTTCCGCGTCGTCGTACCCGGCGGCTTCGGCGAGCACGGCGAGCGGGTCGATACGGACGTCGGTCTCCATGGCCGGCTCGTCGGCAGCGGGCCGGCCATCGGAATCGGCACCGGCACGCCTGTCGGTGTCGGGGGCGGCCCCGACACCGGTGCCGGCTCCGGTCTCGGCCTCGGCGCCGGATCCGGCCGCAGCATCGGCTCCCGTGTCGGCCCCTGCGCAGGGGCCGACGTCTGGCCTGGCCCCGATCGATGCCACAGGACCGGTGCCGGAGTTGGCTTGTGAACCGGCCCCGGCCCCGGCCCCGAACCCTGCCCCGGCACCGGAGTCGGCGTCGCCCCCGCGCCCCGCCCTGGCACCGCCCACGCCTCCGTGCCCGGTGTCGGCACCGGACGCACCGCCCCCGGCCGTATCGACGTCGCCCCCACGTCCGTCACCCGCGCCACCGCCGGGTTCGCCCTCCGTGTCCCTGCTCCACGCCAGGGTGTGCGTCGCCGGCAAGTCGATGAAGCGCGCCGGTACGTCGTGCTCCAGGGCCCACCGGATCGCGACCCACTCCGGAGAGAACTCGGCGAGCGGCCAGAACGCCGAGCGGCCGGGCTCGTCCACCGCGTGGGCGAGTAGGGCGACCGGCGGCCGCATGTCCTCCTCTGCGGCCAGCGGGATCAGTACGTCGGCCTCGGGCGGCCCCTCGATCAGCACGGCCCGGGGCCGGGCAGCGTCCAGCGCCGCCCGTACCGCTCGTGCCGAGCCGGGTCCGTGATGTCGTACGCCGAGCAGCAGCGGTCCGTCACCGGCCGCGCCACTCCCGCCCCTCGCCGTCCCTGTCACGCCGTCCCCCTCGTCGTCCTGGTCATCGCGCCCCTCGAATGCGGCCGCCGGACGCCTTCCGGCTGCCGTCCGGGCCGCTGCCGTCCTCGTGCGCCATGTACACCGACCCGCCCGGTCCCTGGCCCCCGCCCGAACTCTTGTTCCCACTGTTTCCGCCGCTCCCGCCCACGCGGCCCCACCCCAGATCGTTCACGCGCTCACCTCACGACAGGCCCGGTAGAAGTCCTTCCAGCCGTCGCGCTCGCGGACGACCGCCTCCAGGTACTCCTGCCAGATGACGCGGTCGGCCGCCGGGTCGCGGACAACGGCACCGAGGATGCCCGCGGCGACGTCCCCGGCCCGCAGCACGCCGTCCCCGAAGTGGGAGGCCAGGGCGAGTCCGCTGGTCACGACCGAGATCGCCTCCGCCGTCGACAGCGTGCCGCTCGGCGACTTGAGCTTCGTACGCCCGTCGGACGTGACCCCGTCGCGCAGCTCGCGGAAGACGGTCACGACCCGGCGGATCTCGTCGATGCCGTCGGGCGCGGCCGGCAGGTCGAGCGAGCGGCCGATCTGGTCGACGCGGCGCGAGACGATGTCGACCTCGGCCTCGACGCTCTCCGGCAGCGGCAGCACCACCGTGTTGAAGCGGCGGCGCAGGGCGCTGGAGAGGTCGTTGACCCCGCGGTCCCGGTCGTTGGCCGTGGCGATCAGGTTGAAGCCCCGGACGGCCTGCACCTCCTGCCCCAACTCCGGTATCGGCAGCGTCTTCTCGGAGAGGATCGTGATGAGCGTGTCCTGGACGTCGGCGGGGATACGGGTCAGCTCCTCCACCCGTGCCGTCATCCCCTCCGCCATGGCCCGCATGACGGGGCTGGGCACCAGGGCGGCCCGGCTCGGGCCGTTCGCCAGCAGCTGCGCGTAGTTCCAGCCGTACCGGATCGCCTCCTCCGGCGTACCCGCCGTGCCCTGCACGAGCAGCGTGGAGTCACCGCTGACCGCCGCGGCCAGGTGCTCGGACACCCAGGTCTTCGCGGTGCCGGGCACGCCGAGCAGAAGCAGTGCGCGGTCGGTGGCGAGCGTGGTGACGGCGACCTCGACGATGCGGCGCGGGCCCACGTACTTCGGTGTGATCACCGTGCCGTCCGGCAGGGTGCCGCCGAGCAGGTATGTCGCCACCGCCCACGGCGACAGCTTCCAGCGCGCCGGGCGCGGGCGGTCGTCCTGCGCGGCCAGCGCGGCGAGCTCACCGGCGAAGGCGTCCTCGGCATGCGGCCGCAACGCCTCTGCCGGCTCCTTCGCGGGTACTTCGGCTGCTTCGACGATCGTCGGTTCCACGGACACAGACATGGCTGAGGCCCCCTCCAGCTCGGCCGGTTCGGATCTGGCACCCACGTTGCACTACGCCACTGACAATCCGTCCTGACCTGCGAAAACCCCTGCGCGAGTGTGCTCGCAGGGCCGATTGTCAGTGGCGGGATCTACCTTCGATGACATGACTCAGCAGGGGGTGCGCTGGAGCGCGGATCAGGTGCTGGCACTGGCACCTGACGCCGCGTCACGCAAAGCGGGCAGCAAACTCGGCGCGGCGGGGCCGTGGTCCGAGACGGGGAGTTCCGACGAGGGGACGGTGTGGGGGCAGTGCAAGGGCAGTGGCAGCAAGCCGTATCAGACGGTCGTGGACATCGCGGATGCGGCGGGCCCCGCGTACAAGTGCAGTTGCCCGAGCCGCAAGTTCCCGTGCAAGCACGCGCTCGGGCTGCTGCTGCTCTGGGCGGGTGGGGACGGTGCGGTGCCGTCGGGCCAGGCGCCGGACTGGGCGGAGCAGTGGATAGAGGGGAGAAGGCAGCGCGCCGGGCAGAAGCGGTCGGCGGACGCGTCCGGATCAGCGTCCGGGTCCGGTGATCCGGAGGCCGCGCGGCGCCGGGCGGAGCGCAGGGCCGAGCGGATCACCGCGGGTGCGACCGAATTGGAGCAGCGCCTGGCGGATCTGCTGCGCGGCGGTCTGGCGAGCGCGGAGCAGGCGGGGTACGGGCTGTGGGAGGAGACTGCGGCCCGCATGGTCGACGCCCAGGCCCCTGGGCTGGCCGCGCGGGTGCGGGAGTTGGGGGTGATCCCGTCGTCCGGGCCGGGCTGGCCGGTGCGTCTGCTGGAGGAGTGCGCGTTGCTCCATCTCCTCGACCAGGGCTGGCTGCACCGCGAACGGCTCCCGAACGGCCTGGCGGCCACGGTCCGCTCCCGGATCGGCCTGCCCGGCTCGGCGGACGGCCCGCCGCTGCGCGACCGCTGGCTGGTCCTGGCCCAGTACGACACTGCGGACGCACGCCTGACGACCCGCAGGATCTGGCTGCACGGCACGGACTCGGACCGCACCGCGCTCCTGCTCTCCTATGGCGCCGCGGGCCGCGCCCCGGAGTTGGCGCTGCCGGTCGGACTGACCCTGGACGCCGAGGTGTCCGCCTATCCGGGTACCGGACAGCTGCGGGCGGCCCTCGCCGAGCAGTTCGCGCCACCGGCCCCGTCGGTGACACGGCCGCCGGGAGTGACGACGGCCGTGGCGGCCGCCCGCTACGGCGAGGCCCTGCGGGACGACCCCTGGCTGGACTCCGTCCCGGTCACGCTGGACCGGGTCGTACCGATCCCGGACGGCGACTCCTGGCAGCTGGCGGACGCCGACGCGGATGCGGCGCTGCCGCTGACTCCCACTGCCCGTACCCGCCCCGGTCTGTGGCGCCTGGTCGCCCTCTCGGGCGGCGCTCCGGTCAAGGTCTTCGGGGAGTGCGGCCACCGGGGCTTCACGCCACTGACGGCGTGGCCGGAGGGGTCGGGAGAGGCGGTGCGGCTGTGCTGACCCAACAGTCCGGGGACCGCCGTACGACGCCCACAGGGGGGTGGGCCCTCACGGAAGGGAACCGCATGAACAGGACGTCCACACAGGTGGATACGCACTCCTCGGGCGCCTGGGAGGAACTCGTCACGGCGGCACTCCTCGGCACGGAGCGGCGCATCCCGCCGGGCACATCGCCGGGGCGGGAGGCGCCGGTGGCGCTGCTGGACGCGGCGGCCGCGGAGACAGTCCGTCGGCGGGCCGGGCTGCGGGCGGCGCGCGCGGCCGGACGGCCCGAGCCGGCTGCCGAGGACCCGCGGCCCGTGCTGCCTCCCGCGGCGGCCCGCAGGCTGGCGCTGCTGCTGTCCGACCGCCCAGGCACGGGCGGCGGCGGCCGCCGGGGCACGGCGCCGGACCTCATGGAGCTGCTGCCGCAATGGCTCGCGGCGGCGAACGCCCGCGGTTTCGCGGCACCCCCTCAGGCGCTGCCCGCGCTGCTGGACGCGGCCCGGGGGCGTACGGATCTGCGGCCGGCGGCGCTGGCGTTCGCAGGGCCGCGCGCCGTGTGGCTCGCCCGGCTGAACCCCGACTGGCGGTTCGCCCTGCGTGCCACCCCGGGCGGGGGCGCCGCCCTGCCGCGCCCCGAGGACACGGAGCAGACCCTGCGCCTGTGGGAGGAGGGCCTGTTCGCCGAGCGGGTCGCGCTCCTGTCCGCCATACGCGCCCGCGAGCCCGCCGCCGCCCGCGAACTGCTCACCACGACCTGGTCGACGGAGCGGGCCGAGGACCGCCTGATGTTCCTCGACTCGCTGCGCACGGGACTCGGTCCCGAGGACGAGCCCTTCCTGGAACAGGCGCTGGCCGACCGCAGTCGCAACGTGCGGGCGACGGCGGCAGAGTTGCTCTCCGCACTGCCGGGTTCGGCGCTCGCCGCGCGGATGGCCCTGAGAGCCGCGGCCTGTGTGGCCGTCGACCACACGGGCGACTCACCGGTGATCAGCGTGGAGGCTCCGCACGAGTGCGATGCGAGCATGGAGCGCGACGGTGTCGTGGCCAAGGCTCCGGCAGGGCGGGGTGAACGGTCTTGGTGGTTCGGCCAGTTGGTGGAGGCGACACCGCTCGGGAGCTGGTCCACGCGGCTGGGCGGGCGTACGCCAGGGCAGATCGTGGCGCTGCCGGTGACGGACGACTGGCAGAGCGAACTGCACGCGGCCTGGTGCCGGGCCGCCGTGCGGCAGCGGGACCCCGAGTGGGCCCGGGCGCTCCTCGGAACCCCGTCCGCCCCGGAGGCCGGCGGTCCGGGCGCGGTGTCGCTGGCCGAGCGCGCCAAGCTGCTCGGCACGCTGAGCGCCGCCGAACGGGCCGACTGGGTGGCCGGTTTCATCGCGGCCCATGGCCTGTCCGAGGCGTTTCAGCTGCTCGGGGTGTGCGCGGTGCCCTGGTCTGCGCCGCTCGGGCGGGCGGTGGTGGACGCGCTCAACATCGCGCGGGACGCGGGAAGTTACCCATGGAGCTTCAGCGGAGTGATGGGCCTGGCCGAACGCTGCCTCGACCCCTCCGAGGCGAGCCGCCTCGACGGCCTGCTGGCGATACCCGACGAGACGGAGGACGCATCACCGGGGGCGGGCGGCTACTGGGCGGAGGCGTTCCAGCGCCTGGTCACGACCCTGCGGTTGCGGGCAGCGATGACAGAAGAGCTGGAATCGGCGTAGGACTGCCCTGCGGCGGCAGACGCTCCTCGGAGCCGGTCGGTACCCATCAGCCCGTCCAGCATTTGCGGACTAGGCCGTTCAGGCCGACACGGGGGTCTGGGGGCAGAGCCCCCAGGCCCGGTCACCCAGGCCCACCCGCACAAGACAACCGCCCCACCGCGGGAGGCCTACGCTCCGGCAGGCTGACGGACATTCGCCCGCACCCAGTCCACGATCGACTGCGTCGTGGCCCCGGGGGTGAAGATCTCCGCGACGCCCTGCTCCTTCAGCGGAGCGATGTCCGCCTCGGGGATGATCCCGCCCCCGAAGACCAGGATGTCCTCAGCGTCCCGCTCCTTGAGCAGCTTGATCACCGCGGCGAAGAGCGTGTTGTGGGCACCGGACAGGATCGACAGCCCGATCGCGTCGGCGTCCTCCTGGATCGCGGTGTCGACGATCTGCTCGGGGGTCTGGTGAAGGCCCGTGTAGATGACCTCCATACCGGCGTCGCGCAACGCACGCGCGATCACCTTGGCCCCGCGATCGTGGCCGTCGAGCCCCGGCTTGGCCACCACCACGCGGATCGGACCGGCTGCCACACCCATCACTGCCTCCATGAAGCGACTGCATCCATCCCTACCGACAAGTACTGGGTACCCGAACCGGCCGGGAAAGTGAACGAACGTTATCGCCAGCATCCCGCAACCCGCAGTTTCGCGGTGAAGACAGAGGGGGAAATCACACGATGGGACACGTTCACCGCGCACCGTTCCGGCGGGAACACGCGCAAAGGGAGCCGCAAAGAGGTCGCCGCACCACCGCGCCGCAGGCCGCGCGCCGTGGCGATGCGGGGTGTCGGCTATGCCGTGAAGGGCCGCCGACCGCCTTCCTCGCGGCCTCCCACGAGGGCACACGGGGGACAGAGGCGTCCTCCTGCGTGCCGACAGGAGGTCGGCCATGAAGGTCACGAGGGCAACGCTGCCCTTTCTCCCGCTCTGCCAGCGACTGCTCCCGAGCAGACTGGCGGGACTCTCCCTGGCCCTGCTGAAGGCGACCGCCCTGGAACTCGCGATCCTCGCAGGACACCTCCTCCTCTATCCCTCCGGCGTCACACAGGAACGCCGAGGGTCGTCGATCCCGCTCCCGTCGGCGGACGGCGCCGCTCAGCTGCCGTCCGAGGCCAAACCCCCGGTCGTCCTCCTGCACGGCTTCATCGACAACCGCTCGGTCTTCGTGCTGCTGCGCCGCAGCCTCGTCCAGCACGGCAGGCAGCAGATCGAGTCGCTCAACTACTCGCCGCTGACCTGCGACATCCGCACCGCGGCCGAACTTCTGAGCCGGCACATAGAAGAAATCTGCGAGCGCACGGGCAGCAGGCAGGTCGACATCGTCGGACACAGCCTCGGCGGACTGATAGCGCGGTACTACGTGCAGCGCCTGGGCGGTGACATCCGCGTCCGCACGCTGGTGACGCTCGGCACCCCGCACTCCGGCACCCGGGTGGTGCCGCTGGCGAACGCGCACCCGATCGTCCGCCAGATGCGCCCCGGCTCGGAGCTGCTCGAGGAGCTGACCCGGCCCGCGCCGGGCTGCCGTACGCACTTCGTGAGTTTCTGGAGCGACCTCGATCACCTGATGGACCCCCTGGAGACCGCCTGTATCGACCACCCCGACCTGATGGTGCAGAACGTGAGGGTGAGCGGGATCGGACATCTCGCCCTGCCCGTGCACCCGGCCGTCGCGACCGGGATACGGCAGGCTCTCGACACCGAGCGGACAGGAGCAGAAGCCGCCGCGCACGCCGACGGCCTGACAGTTGCCTGACCACGTCCTTTTACAGCCGCGTCCGGTACGACCACATCCCGCACAGCCTGCCTACGGCCCTGGGACGGCGCCCGGACAGCGCCCGCACGGCTATGCGACAGCCATTTGGCCTCGAACATCCTTCGAACACAGGCCAAAGCCGTGCCCGTCGTCCCCCGAAACACGGCCGAATGCCCGTTTCCTGCGCGCACGAAACCTGTTGAAGATTGTCGAGCCCGCGTACCGCCGGGTACAGTCACCGCACTGCTCTGGCAGCCCCTGTTGTCGAGGCGAAAGAGAAGTTGGTGAACGACCGTCACCCGTCGGGGACCATGACCCCGGCTCCGGCTTCCGACGCCGCCTCGGCGCACTACGCGTCGTACGGCACGCAGGAAGCCCAGTACGGCGACTTCACCACGTACGGCGACTACGACTCCAACGGTTTTGCGACCGGCAGCCACGCCACCGCGACTTTCGCCGCAGACCCCCTGTTCGGCAGCCTCCCGGGCGAGAGCACGGGTTCGTACGACTCCGGACACTGGGCCACCGGCGGCCAGCAGACCCTGAACTACGACGCGTACGCGGCACAGCACCATGCCGCCTACGACACGGGCGTGTACGACACGACCGCCTGGACCGCCGGCTACCAGCCGCTTGCCGCCATCCCGCCGCAGGCCACCGGGCACGACGTCTCAGGTCAGTGGGATGCGAACGCCTGGCTGCAGCCCGACCATTCGGGCGGCCACGCCGACCAGACCCAGCAGTGGGAATGGGGCACCCAGGCCTTCGACACCGGCGCATACGACGCCACGCAGTGGAACTCGGAGGGCCCCGAGGCCGGTGACACCGCCGCGCCCGCCGGACCCGTCGACGACTACGAGCAGCAGGCCGAGCAGGGTCCGTACGACGAATCCGCTCCGGACGGCGGCCAGTCGAACGCCACCGGGGAGCTGCCCTCGGCGGCCCCGCTCCTCGACGAGCAGGAAGAGGCCACGTCGGCACCGGCGGCGCGCGCGGGCTCCCGCAGCGGGGCCCGTTCCCGCCGTCGCGCGCCCGCCAAGCGGTCCGCGCTGCTGACCATCGCCGTGCCCTCGGCGTGTGTGATGGGCGTGGCCGGTATCGCCGCCGCCTCCGTGGGCACGTTCACCGGCGACCAGGGCACCTCGACGACCGCGTCGGACGCACATGCGGTGAAACCATCCACCGCCAACAACAAGCTGGACACCCAGCTCCGGAGCCTCTCCGCCGGCGCCGACGACTTCGCCGACCGGGCGAGCCGTACCCAGGAGCGCATCGACCTCAAGACGCAGCAGGAGGCCGAGAAGAAGAAGGCGGCAGCGGAGGCGGCCCGCAAGGAGCGGCTGCGCCCGAAGTACGTCCTTCCGGTGACGCAGAAGGGGCTCAGCGCCTACTTCGGCCAGGCCGGCATCAACTGGATGTCCGTGCACACCGGCATCGACTTCCCGGTCTCGTACGGCACTACGGTGATGGCAGCGACCGACGGCACCGTCCGCACGCAATGGAACAGTGCGTACGGAAACATGATGATAGTGACCGCGAAGGACGGCACGGAGACGTGGTACTGCCACCTCTCCAGCTATCGCGTCGCCTCCGGTACGACGGTCAAGGCCGGCGACCCGATCGCGTACTCCGGGAACTCCGGCAACTCGACCGGCCCGCACCTGCACTTCGAGGTCCGCCCGGGCGGGGGCTCGGCGATCGACCCGCTGCCGTGGCTGCGGAGTCACGGGCTGGACCCGACGTAGGAGAGCTGGGGGCTGCGCCCCAGACCCCTCATCCGGCCTGAACGGCCTCGTCCTCAAACTCCCCCACTACGGGCTGTAGGTCACCGGCAGTTACAGCTTCTCGACCGGTGCGTACCGCAGCAGCAGGCGCTTCGGCTTGGTGTCGCCGAAGTCGATCGTCGCCTCGGCGTTGCCGCCCGTGCCCTTCACGGCCACGACCGTGCCGAGCCCGAACTGGTCGTGTGTGACGCGGTCGCCCACGGCCAGCGAGACCACCGGCTTCTCGGAGGCGCGGCTCGTGGCGAAGCCGGACGCGCCCGACGCCGACGAGCGCGATCGGGAGGACGACAAGGAGGCGGCCAGGCCCGACGCCGGGCCGGAGGAGACCGGGGCGGCGGCGCCCGTCCGCTTCCAGTCGACGTGCTGTGCCGGGATCTCCTCCAGGAACCGGGAGGGCGGGTTGTACGACGGCTGCCCCCACGCGCTGCGCAGCGACGACCGGGTCAGATACAGCCGCTCACGCGCGCGCGTGATGCCGACGTACGCGAGCCGCCGCTCCTCCTCCAGTTCCTTGGTCTGGCCGAGGGCGCGCATGTGCGGGAAGACGCCGTCCTCCATGCCCGTCAGGAAGACCACCGGGAACTCGAGGCCCTTGGCGGTGTGCAGGGTCATCAGGGTGATGACTCCGGAGCCGTCCTCCTCCTCGTCGGGGATCTGGTCGGAGTCGGCGACCAGCGCGACGCGTTCCAGGAAGTCGGCGAGAGAGCCCGGCTCCTCGCCTTCACCGGACTCCTGCTCGAACTCCAGGGCCACGGCGGCGAGTTCCTGGAGGTTCTCGATGCGGGTCTCGTCCTGCGGGTCGGTGGAGGCCTGCAACTCGGCGAGGTAGCCGGTACGTTCGAGGATCGCCTCCAGTACGGTCGCCGGGCCCGCGCCGGACTCGACGATCGTCCGGAGGTCCTCCATCAGTGTGTTGAACCGCTTGACGGCGTTGGCCGAACGTGCGGCCATGCCGTACGCCTCGTCGACGCGGCGCAGCGCCTGCGGGAAGCTGATCTTCTCCCGCTGGGCGAGGGCGTCGATCATCGCCTCCGCGCGGTCGCCGATACCGCGCTTGGGGACGTTGAGGATGCGGCGCAGCGGCACCGAGTCCTCGGGGTTGGCCAGCACCCGCAGGTAGGCCAGGACGTCCCGGACCTCCTTGCGCTCGTAGAAGCGGACACCGCCGACGACCTTGTAGGGCAGGCCGACGCGGATGAAGACCTCTTCGAAGACACGGGACTGGGCGTTGGTGCGGTAGAAGACGGCGACGTCTCCGGCCTTCGCCTCGCCGGCGTCCGTGAGACGGTCTATCTCGTCGGCGACGAACTGCGCCTCGTCGTGCTCCGTGTCGGCCACGTAGCCGGTGATGCGGGCGCCCGCGCCCGCGTTGGTCCACAGGTTCTTGGGGCGGCGGGACTCGTTGCGCTCGATGACGGCGTTGGCCGCGGAGAGGATCGTCTGGGTGGAGCGGTAGTTCTGCTCCAGCAGGATCGTCGTCGCGTCCGGGTAGTCCTCCTCGAACTGGAGGATGTTGCGGATCGTCGCACCGCGGAAGGCGTAGATCGACTGGTCGGCGTCGCCCACGACGCACAGTTCGGCGGGCTGGAGGTCGTACTCGTTCGGCGGTACGTCAGCTTCGTCGGCGCGCGTGCCGGTGCCGACGAGTTCCCGTACGAGCGCGTACTGGGCGTGGTTGGTGTCCTGGTACTCGTCGACCAGGACGTGCCGGAAGCGGCGGCGGTAGTGCTCGGCGACGTCCGGGAAGGCGCGCAGCAGGTTGACCGTCGTCATGATCAGGTCGTCGAAGTCGAGGGCGTTCGCCTCGCGCAGCCGCGACTGGTACATGGCGTAGGCCTGGGCGAGGGTCTTCTCGAAACCGTCGGCGGCCTGGGCGGCGAAGTCCTCCTCGTCGATCAGCTCGTTCTTCAGGTTCGAGATCTTGGCGCTGAAGGACTTCGGCGGGTAGCGCTTGGGGTCGAGGTCCAGGTCGCGGCAGACGAGGGCCATCAGGCGCTTGCTGTCGGCTGCGTCGTAGATCGAGAAGGAGGAGGTGAAGCCGAGCTTCTTCGACTCCCTCCGCAGGATGCGCACGCACGCGCTGTGGAAGGTCATCACCCACATCGCGTTCGCCCGCGGGCCGACGAGCTGCTCGACGCGCTCCTTCATCTCGCCCGCGGCCTTGTTGGTGAAGGTGATCGCGAGGACCTGGCCGGGATGCACGTTCCGCTCGCCCAGGAGGTACGCGATGCGGTGGGTGAGCACGCGGGTCTTGCCGGAGCCGGCGCCGGCCACGATGAGCAGGGGGCCGCCGGAGTGGACGACGGCCGCGCGCTGGTTCTCGTTCAGCCCGTCCAGGAGTGCGGCCGGGTCGATCGCCGGGCGGGGGGCGCCGTTGCGGTAGTAGTCCTCCCGGTCCGGGGGCACGTCGAACTTCCCGCCGAACAGATCGTCCGGAACCGGCTCCGGTCCGTGATCGTCCTCGGGCGGCGGCGGAGGTTCCTCCTCGTGCCCGCGGGGGGCCTGGAGGTTCGCCAGGAAGCTGTCGTCAAAGAGGCTGCTCATCGCTCTCCGAGTCTAGGGTGCCCCACTGACAGCCCGCCGCCGCCCTGAGAACATCGCCGGAATCCGCGGGCTCCCCTGGGCCTCCACGGGCGCAGAATCCCTGGTGCTTCCAGACCTGAACGCCAGACGTCCTCTGCTCTCCAGAACCGTGCCATCACGGACCGTAATCGAACAAGTCGAGGCGTGGACCGAAGCGAGTGGACGCTGCCGCTCCGACAGAAATACCACCAGGACGGCACATATCATCCCGAATTGACGAGCGCATGCGACCTGCTGACCGAAGGTCACGAAAATGTATCGGGCATATCGAACATCAACCTTCACAGGGGCCACACGAGTTGGCTACCGTTCCGGCAGGCCGCACGACCCCCACCGGCGAACGTCGCCGGGCCGCGCGGCCTCCGCCGAGTCCGGTGCGCCGCCGCGCATCCGGAGCCGGGGACCCACACCGACCTTGGGGTGAATCGGTCCTCCTCCCTTTCGGGGCACGGACCGTAGGGCAACCCTTCCGAACCACCCGCCCGAACCCGACAGCTAACTCGGTAGGCGGAGCATGGAAGGAGTCGCCTCCCTTGGCGTCGCACCGCAAGTCGCGCCCCGCGGGTTCGCGCGTAGCAGGTATACGCACCCCCGCCCTCGCCACGGCCGCCCTCACCTCGGTGGCCCTGCTGTCCCAGTCCGCGAACGCCGCCCCCGCCGCGGACGGCAAGCCCAGCCTCGAAGAGGTCGAGAAGAAGGTCGACGACCTCTACCGCCAGGCGGAGTCGGCCACCGAGAAGTACAACGCGGCCAAAGAGAAGACCACGAAGCAGCGCAAGAACGTCGACACCCTCCTCGACGACGTCGCCAAGCGCATGCAGAAGCTCAACGAAGAGCGTGACCGGCTCGGTTCCTTCGCCGCGGCCCAGTACCGGACCGGAGCCGCCGCACCCGACACGGCGACCTTCCTGCTCGCGGACTCCCCGCAGGACTACTTCGACCAGACGCAGCTGATGGGACGGCTGACCTCTCGCCAGAAGAGCGCGGTCGACGAGTACTTCACCGAGCAGTCCGCGACGATGAAGAAGCGTCAGGAGGCATCCAAGAGCCTTGAGTCGCTCACCGCGACACAGAGCGACCTGCAGACCGCCAAGTCCACGGTGCAGAAGAAGCTCTCCGACGCGCGCGAGCTGCTGTCGAAGCTGACCGCCGACGAGAAGGCGCGGCTCGCGGCGATCCAGAAGCAGCAGGAGGAGGCGGCGGCCCGCAAGGCCGCTGAGCTGGCGAAACAGCAGGCGGCGGCGGAGAAGGCCAAGGAAGAGGCCGCGGCCCGGGACGGCGGCTCCGCCTCGGGCTCGGGATCCACCTCCACCAGCGACTCCTCCTACGCCACCAAGGCCGAGAAGGCGCTCGCCTTCGCCCGGGCACAGATCGGCAAACCGTACGTCTGGGGCGCCACCGGCCCCGGCTCCTACGACTGCTCCGGCCTCACCCAGGCCGCCTGGAAGGCCGCCGGCGTCTCCCTCCCGCGCACCACCTACGACCAGGTCAACGCCGGCACGACGGTCTCGCTGACCGACGCTCAGCCCGGCGACCTGATCTTCTTCTACGACGACATCAGCCACGTCGGCGTCTACATCGGCAACGGCATGATGATCCACGCCCCGAAGCCCGGCGCGTACGTCCGCGAGGAGTCGATCTACTACGGCGGCGAATCGATCATCCACAGCGTGGTGCGGCCTGCCTGAGGCAGGAGAGCAGGGCACGCGCGCGTGGGGACAGTTTGTGATGCACGCGCGCGTGGCCCGGCCTCAACCCGCGCCGCACTCCTTGGCATCGGCCCCATGTCCGGCCCGACCTTCCGCCACGCCTGGTGGGCGCAGCGTTCGCCGGCGGCCGGGGCCGCCGTGCCGGCGACCGGCAGTGTGTCGCTCGGACTGCATCCGACGGGGTACGAGGTGCTGTCGCGGATCGTCCTGGGCCTGGCCTGTGTCGCCTGGGCGGTGCTTGCGGCGGGCTTCGGTGCCCGGCTGGTGCGGGAACCGGTGAGGTGGCGGGCGGAGGCGGGGCGCCGGGGGCGCTGACCGCCGTCGCGGCGACCACCGTCCTCGGAACCCGGTTCTGCGCCCTCGGACGGCAGACCCCAGCCGAGGCCCTGCTCGCGCCGGCTGCCGTGCTGTGGCCGCTGCTGCTGGTGCAGGTCGCACGGCACTGGCGGCGTCACATGCCGGGCGCGGTGCTCGGCGCCACACTCGCCGGGGTCCAGGCGACGGCACGGCTCGCGCGCGCGGCGCCGGCGCTGTTCTGACTCGGGCTCGTCCTCTACGCCTGCGTGCTGGCCCTCTTCGATCTGCGACAGGTGACGCAAGGGCTGGGCGACCAGTGGGTGGCGGGCGGTGCGCTCGCCATCTCGGCGCTCGCCGGAGCGAGGCTCGTCGCGGCGGACAGCGCGCGCCTGTACCTGTGGGACGACGACGACCGCGGTGTCCTGCGCGCCGTCACCGTGTCGCTGCTCGTGCTGGACCTGGCCTGGTACGCCGTACTGCTCGTCGCCGAGGCGGTCCGGCCGCGGCGCGGCTACGACGTGCGGCGCTGGGCGACCGTTTTCCCGCTGGGGATGACGGCGACGGCCGTGCTGTCCGTCGCCGCCGTCCTCGACGCGCCATGGCTGAAGGGACCCGGTCAGGTGCTGCTGTGGATCGCGGTGGCTGCGTGGCCGGCCGTCGCCGCGGGCTCCGTCGCCGCGGCCCGCGCCGGCATCAGGTCCACAGCACCGCGATGAAGACGTTCGCCGTGGTGAACAGGCCCACCAGCCCGAAAAGGCTCTTGTCGATCTTCTCGTCGTCCCGCTTCACATAGACCAGGCCGAGGATCACGATCAGCAGGGCCAGCTTGATCCCGATCTTGATGCTGTTGACGTGATGGTCGTCCGCCTGGTTGAGGCCGACCAGGATCGCGCCGGTGACCAGCATCGTCAGCGCGCCGTGCAGCATCGCCGGGACGAAGCGGGCATCGCCGCGGCCCATTGCCTTCATCTGGGTGAAGAAGCCGCCGAGGAGCGCGGCGATGCCGATGATGTGCAGGCCGACGAAGAGATGGATGAGTACGTCCATGAGGCCCGAGCTTAAACAGGGGCGCACGGGACGCCGGACACCGCCCCGGCCTTCATCGGTGGATCCTGCATATATGCGGCCCATAGCACTCCGCCACCCGCACCTGTCCCGGAACCGCCACATCGGTCAGCGCACTGCGTGAAGTCGACGGCGTGAGTCATGGATCACGGCCGCAAACGGTCACCCGGCGATCCGCCCGGGGCACTTCCGCACATCGCGTTACCGAGCCGATACAGACAGGTTTAGCGTCCTCCACCAGGTGACCGGCTCCCCACCGCCGCCCGGGCCAGGGGCGGCAGTCGGCCACCACCGCCGAGAAGGTCCGGCGGCGGCCCGCTCCCCCTGTGCGGGCCGC